>DASQRV010000331.1:0-4361 GCA_035642735.1 Steroidobacteraceae bacterium | reverse complement strand
CGCGGCTCGATCCCGTGGTAGATCGCGTTCTCGAGAAGCGGCTGGATCATGAGCCCGGGCACGAGTGCCTGCGGCGGCAGTGACTCGGTCTTCCACTCCACCTGCAGCCGCGAACCGAGCCGCAGCTGCTCCATGCGCTGGTAGGTGCGCGCCACCTCGAGCTCTTCCGCCAGCGTGATGGTGTCGCGCTTGTCGCTGAGCGCGGCACGGAACAGGTCGGCGAGGTCCTGCACCGCCGCCTCGGCGCGCGGCGGGTTGCTGCGCGTCAGCGCGGCGATCGTGTTCATGCTGTTGAACAGGAAGTGCGGCCGGATGCGTGCCTGCAGCGCGTGCACGCGCGCCGCCGCGCGCAGCTCGACACTCCGCCGCCACTCGTGCGCCACGTAGAAGTACCGCAGTGTCAGCCCCGTCACGATGAGTCCGATGGCGGCGTTGCGCAGCACGAACACCCAGGGCGCTGCCGGGAACAGGCCGGCGCCGCCCGAATCGACCACCAGCGCCGTGCGTCCGAACAGGTACGCGCACAACGAAACCGCGGCAATCACGGCGCTGATGAGCGCCAGCACCGCCGCCGAGCCCATCGCCACCGTCATGTGCGCCAGCCGCGGGCGCAGTGCGCACAGGAGCGCCGCGCCGGCGAGTCCGATCCACAACAGGAAGAGCGACGTGCGTCCGAGGTCGGTCCAGAAGTCGACCGTGGCGTTCTGGCGCGCGAGGGTCAGCAGCAGCGCGGTCAGCTGCACGATCAGCACGATGCCGAGCGTGGCGCGCGAGGTACAGAAGTCCGGCAGGTAGAGCGCATCGCTCCCTCCGGTGGCGGTCTTCATGCGTTGCCGCGGTTGGGTGCGCGCATGATGTTGGTGCGCTCGAAGAGCTCCTCCTTCAGGCGGAAGGTGGCCGAGACGTCCTCATCGCCGTAGCCGCGCGCGATGAGCTCGGCGTATTCCTTACGCATGCGTTCCACTACCGGCAGCGCGGTGCCGAAGCGCGCCGCCATGTCGTGGCAGATGCCGAGGTCCTTGTCGTGCAGCCGCACCCGGAACCCCGGCGGATAGCTGCCGCGCGCCATGTTCGGCGCGCGATGCACGAAATACCAGCTCGATCCCGCGCCCTTGCCGAGCGTGGCGATCAGCTTGTCCAGCGGCAACCCCTGGGCGTGCGCGAACGCCATGGCTTCGGCGATCGCCTCGACGATGCCGGCGACCATGATCTGGTTGGTCGCCTTGGCGGCCTCGCCGCTGCCGACCGGGCCGAAGTGCGCAATGGTGCGGCCGAGGGCCTGCAGGATCGGCTGCGCGCGCTCGTAGGCTTCGGGCTTGCCACCGACCATGATGGCGAGCGTGCCATCGCGCGCCCCCTCGACCCCGCCGCTCACCGGGCAGTCGAGGAAATCCGCGCCACGCGGCTCGATGAGCTCCGCCGCCTGCCGCGCGGTCTCGGCGCTCACGGTGGAGCAGTCGAGCACGAGGGCGTCCTGACGCAGCGCCGGCGCGAGCCCGCGTGTCACCTCGAGCACATCCGCATCGGCCGACACGCAGGAGACTACCGCCTCGCACGCCGCGGCGAGCTCGGCCAGCGTCGCCGGCGCTGCGACCCCGAGCTCCGCGGCGAGCGATTGCGCCTTGCCGCTGCTGCGATTCCAGACCGCGGTCAGCAGCCCGGCCCGGTGCAGGTTGCGCGCCATGTGCGTGCCCATGGCACCGAGCCCGACAAAACCTGTGCGCATGGCAGATGTCCCGTTGACGGCCGGGCGGCCGCGGCCGCCACTATAGGACTTTCGCAATCGAGCTGCCGCGGCCCGGCGAGGACCCGTGCGCGGCGCGCAGCGCCGGTGCTATCGCGAGGTCGCGGCCGCCGGGTTGACCTTCGGCTCGGCGATCGGCTGCGGCGCCGCGACCGGTGCATTCGGATCGAACTGCGGGACGCTGCCACAGTAATCCTGCACCTGCTTGCGCAGCTGCTCGCGGTAAGCGTCGGCGTCGGCGTCGGAGAGGTAGCTGCGCTCGCCTTCCGCGCCTTCCTTGTAGACGCGTCGCGAGGTGATCGCCCTCATGTAGCTGTCCTTCGACTGCTTGCAGAGCACCGCACGGCGGCTGGCGAGGTCCTGCTGCACGGCGTGGGCGTTGTCCTTGTCACCGGCCTGCTCGGCAATCCGGTTGTTGGATGCGGTCAGGTTCTTCTGGTCCGCGGCACGTGACGTACTGTCCCAGCCGGGTGGATGCGTTTTGCTGGTCTTGATGACCTCGGATCCCGGCACCCACTGATCGCTGTAGTGCGGCTGACCCTTTTCATCGACCCAGCGATAGACATCCGCGCGGGCGAGGGTGAACGCACCGGCGATGATCAGGACGCTGATGGACAGGCGTTGCAGCATAAGAGTGCCTCCGGCAATGCCAGTATGGCGGCTCCCGGTCAGGGCGACCCTTGAACTCTGTCACACTCGCTCAAAGGCTGCCTACGGCACCGGCCTCACACCCTGCAAAAACCCGCCGCAGCCTGCCATGGCGGGCGTGGCCGGCCACGTTCGTTCCGACAGCCCCGGCTGCGCGCCGGCACTGCCTCACAGATCGTAGGCGCGCTCCCCGTGCGCGGTGATATCGAGTCCTTCGCGCTCCTCTTCTTCCGGCACCCGCAGGCCGACCACGAGCTTCACGACGTAGAAGGCGACGAAGGCCACCGTCGCCGTCCAGACCACGACCAGCGACACCGCTTCGAACTGCGCGAGGAACTGCCTCCACACCCCGGGGTAGCCGGAGGTTCCCCTCACCCAGTCGACCGTCGAGCCCGGTCCGCCGAGCGCGGGCCAGTTGAAGATGCCGGTCATCAGTGCGCCGAAGGTGCCGCCCAGGGCGTGAATCCCGAAGACATCGAGCGAATCGTCGGCGCGGATGAGACGCTTGAGGCCCGTGACTCCCCACAGGCAGACGACGCCCACCCCCAGTCCGATCACGAAGGCCCCGGGGATGCCCACGTTGCCGGCAGCCGGCGTGATGGCGACGAGTCCCGCCACCGCGCCGGAGGCCGCACCGAGCATCGAGGGCTTACCCTTCAGCAGCCACTCCGCCAGCATCCACGAGAGCACCGCGCAGGCGGTAGCGAGGTAGGTGTTCAGGAAGGCAAGCGCGGCAGTCCCGTTGGCTTCGAGCGCGGAGCCCGCGTTGAAGCCGAACCAGCCGAACCACAGCAGCGAGGCGCCGATCATGGTCAGTGTGAGGCTGTGGGGCGGCATCGGCTCGCGGCCGAGGCCGACGCGCTTGCCGAGCAGAAACGCACCGACGAGGCCGGCAACGCCGGCATTGATGTGCACCACGGTGCCGCCGGCGAAGTCGAGAGCGCCCCACTGCCAGATGAGGCCCGCCGTGGCGTTCGCCGCGTCCACCTTGTCGGGCGCGGTGTAGGCATCGGGGCCGGCCCAGTACCACACCATGTGCGCGATGGGGCAGTAACTGAAGGTGAACCAGATGACCAGAAAGAGCAGCACCGCGGAGAATCGGACGCGCTCGACGAGCGAGCCGAGGATCAGGCAGCAGGTGATGGCGGCAAAGGTCCCCTGGAACGCCACGTAGATCAGCTCATAGAGCGGCGTCCCCTTGCTGAAGGTGGAGACGAGCGAGAAAGCACCGCTCTTCGCATCGAAGGTGCCGCTGAGGAATGCACGGCTCAGGCCGCCAATGATGGCGTTACCCTCGGTGAAGGCGAGCGAATAACCGTATACGCACCACAGCACGCTGATCAGGGAAAAGCCGACGAAGACCTGCATGAGCACCGACAGCATGTTCTTCGTGCGCACCAGCCCGCCGTAGAACAGGGCGAGTGCGGGCACCGACATCAGCAGCACCAGCGCCGTGGCGGTGAGCATCCAGGCGGTGTCGCCCTTGTTCGGCTGCGGCGCGTCGGCGGCGAGGCTGAGCGCCGGGGCGAGCGCTGCGAGCACAGCGGTCAGCCGCGTGGCCTGCCTGCGCGTGTTGGCAACGGTGGGCATGATCTGTTTCCTGTGGTTTGCGCAACGAACACCGGCTGCACGCACCGCGGATGACGCGTAAGCTGGTGAAGCGCGCGGAAAAGGTGCAGATTCCATGCCATGGCGTGAGGCGCGGGGTTTCCGCGACTTGCGTAGCCGGCGCCGCCGCTGCTGCACCATGTTGGAGCCGATGCCATCAACGCTGCCCCGAATTGGGGCAGCTGCACACGAGGCCCGGACTTATGGATACCTTTCGCATCGATGAGATCGCCCGCAAGCTGCTCGAGCGCGTGCCACCGGCGCTGCGCAGCATGCAGGCGGACCTGGAGACCAACTTCCGCGCCGTGCTGCGTGAGCGGCTGAGCAAGCTCGACCTGGTGAGCCGTGACGAGTTCGACGC
>DASQRV010000330.1:0-3530 GCA_035642735.1 Steroidobacteraceae bacterium | reverse complement strand
TCCGCAACGAAGGCGCCGACCAGCTCGTGCCCGGTCTGCCACAGGCGGCGCAGCTGGTAGAACACCAGCGCCGGATAGGCGGTGTCGGCGACCCCGAGGCGCTCCTCCAGCGTGTCCAGCATCTCCTGCACGCGCTGTGTGGCACCTTCCTGCTGCTTGATGAGGTCCTTGAGGCGAAAGGTCTCTTCCTGCAGGTCGCCGTAGGCCTTTTTCAGCTCCGCGCGGTTGCGGAACAGGGCCAACACCCGGTGATCCTCTTCGAGTGGGACCTCCGGGGGCCGCAGGCTGAGCTTGAGAAAGCCGAGTTGTCGCAACGCCTTCATGAGAGATGCGGCGGCCAACCGCCATCTCTCATGCGCCGGCGCGTTGCTCCGTGCGGGATGAGAAGCGATGACCTCGCTCCACGCAGTACTCCAGCCATTTGTTTAACATCATGTTACGGGCCCAGCGCTGATCCAGTTCACGCTCCGGCGCGCCGCGCCGTGCACGCGGACGGGCCTGACTGTGAACGCCGTTCCACGGCTGCGCTTCGACGAGATGCGCGTCATGGTAGATGCGCACGCGCATGTCAGGGTACGGGCGCGGTCCGCTCGTCCCGGGCAGGAGGTAGGTGAGGTTGACGGTGCTGGTGTAGGGGGAGCGCTCGGCGACGGTGAGAACGAGGTCACAGTCCCCGCAAACCGAGGAGAGGTAGCGCCCGCTCAGCCCCCGCAGGTTTCCGGCAAGCCAGCCGAGGCGTATGTAATTGCTCTCATACAGCCCCATGAGCGCAACGAAGCTGCGCGGGCGGGCGCGCCAGGAAACGACAGTTGTGGTGTCAGCGAGCAGCACGCACCGACTATAACGCACGAGCCTCCGGCTGCAAGTGCGATCAGGGCGCGAATTGACGCTGCCGGCCGCGCTGTGCCGCTTGCAAGTTTCGTGCGACCCGCGCGCATTGCACACCGGCACGCGAAACCATGCAACAATGTGAGACCCGAATGCCGCCGCAGCTACAGCGGCAGTCGCCGCTCGATGCCGGTGGTGTTCAAGATGCGGCTCGCGATCTCCTCGATCGAGGACTCGCTGGTATCGAGCACCGGGATGGAGTAACGGCTGAAGAGCGCATCGGCGGCGCGCAGCTCGTATTGCACCTGTGCGCGCGAGGCATAGCGGCTGTCCGGGCGACGCTCGGAGCGGATCTGCTGCAGCCGCTCGGGCCGGATGGTGAGCCCGTAGAGCTTGCCGCGAAAGGGGCCGAGCCGCGCGGGCAGCCGCCCCGCCTCGAGATCTTCCTCGGTGAGCGGATAGTTGGCGGCGAACACACCGTACTGCAGCGCCATGTACACGCAGGTCGGCGTCTTGCCGACACGCGAGACTCCGACCAGCACCACATCGGCGTGGGTGTAGTCGCCACCGGTGCCATCATCGTTGGCAAGCGCGAAGTTGGTGGCGTTGATGCGCGCCGTGTAGGCGGCGAGATCGGCAATGCCGTGGGCCCGGCCGGCCCGGTGGGTGGCGCGGGTGTTGAGCTCACGCTCGAGCGGCCCCACAAACGCCGAGAACAGATCGAGGAACAGCCCGTTGGCAGTCATCAGCACGTCGCGCAAATCATCCTGCACCAGCGTGCTGAAGACGATCGGCCGCACGCCCTCCGCCTGCGCGGCGCGGTCGATGCGCCGCACCACCTCCTGCGCCTTGTCAAGCGTTGACACAAATGGCAAAGTCACCGGCCGAAAATCCAGCCCCTCGAACTGCGTCATGAGGCTGTGGCCCAGCGTTTCCGCCGTGACGCCCGTCTGGTCCGAGACGAAAAAGACGGTTCGACGGCTCACGACTGCAGACGATCTCGAGACCCACGCATCGGGTCCGCAGTGTTCCACCGTGCAGGCGGCCGTGGCAAGGGCTCGCCGCCCTGTGCCTGACCACCGGGAGCTCCCGTGAACGCCTACGTCATCCCCTTCGAGCAGCTCGGCATGCGTGACGTCGACAGCGTCGGCGGCAAGAACGCCTCGCTCGGGGAAATGATCGGCTCGCTCGCCAAGCTCGGCGTGCAGGTGCCCCGCGGCTTCGCCACGACGGCACACGCCTATCGCGAATTCCTCGCCCAGGGTGGCCTCGACGCACGCATCCGCGCCGAGCTCGGGGGTCTGAACGTCGATGACGTCACGCAGCTCGCCGCCAGCGGTGCGCGCATACGCCGTTGGATCCTCGAGACGCCGCTGCCGGCGGCGTTCAACACGGCAGTGCTCGCGGCACTGCGCGAGCTGAGTCAAGGGCGATCGGAGCTCGCGGTCGCGGTGCGCTCGTCCGCGACCGCCGAAGACCTGCCGGAGGCCTCCTTCGCCGGCCAGCAGGAGACCTTCCTCAACGTGCGCGGCGAGGCGGCAGTGCTCAAGGCGATCCACGAGGTGCTCGCCTCGCTCTTCACCGACCGTGCAATCTCCTATCGCGTGCACCAGGGGTTCGACCACGCCGCGGTGGCCCTCTCGGTCGGCGTGCAGCACATGGTGCGCAGCGATCTCGGCGCGAGCGGTGTCATGTTCACGCTCGACACCGATTCGGGTTTTCGCAACGTGGTGTTCATCACCGCCTCCTGGGGGCTCGGCGAGACGGTCGTACAGGGTGCGGTGAATCCCGATGAGTTCTACCTCTACAAGCCCGCCTTGCGCAGCGACAAGTACCCCGTGCTGCGCCGGAATCTCGGCAGCAAGGCCATCAAGATGGTGTATGCGCCGGAAGGCTCCGGCGAGCGCGTGCAGACGGTGGAGGTACCGGAGGCAGACCGGCGACGCTTCTGCCTGGAGGATGCCGATCTCATCGCTCTCGCGCGCCAGGCGCTCTTGATAGAGGAGCACTACCGGCGGCCGATGGACATCGAGTGGGCGCGCGATGGCGCAAGCGGCGCCATCTTCATCCTGCAGGCGCGCCCCGAGACCGTGCAGAGCCGTGCCGGACGGACCATTCAGCGCTACGCGCTCAAGCGCCGCGGCCAGGTGCTCGCCACCGGGCGCAGCATCGGCACGCGCATCGGCGCGGGCACCGCCCGGGTGATCACCCGGGCGAGCGAAATGGCACGCGTGCAGAGCGGCGATGTGCTCATCGCCGACATGACCGATCCTGACTGGGAGCCGGTGATGAAGCGCGCCGCGGCGATCGTCACCAATCGCGGCGGCCGCACCTGCCACGCAGCCATCATCGCGCGCGAGCTCGGCATCCCGGCGGTGGTCGGCTGCGGCGATGCCACGCAGCGCATCCGCGAGGGACAGGAGGTCACGGTGTCGTGCGCCGAGGGCGACACCGGCTACGTGTACGACGGACTGCTGGAATTCGAGCGCAAGCAGGTCGAGCTCGACTCGCTGCCGAAGATCCCCGTGAAGATCATGATGAATGTCGGCAACCCCGATCGTGCCTTCGATTTCGCGGCCATCCCCAACCACGGCGTGGGGCTCGCGCGGCTCGAGTTCATCATCAACCGCATGATCGGCGTGCACCCCAAGGCGCTGCTCGAGTACGAGCGCCTGGACGCGGATCTCAAGGAGCAGATCGGC
>DASQRV010000329.1:0-4859 GCA_035642735.1 Steroidobacteraceae bacterium | reverse complement strand
TGGCCCCGAGCTCCAGCTTGATGTGCCCGGTCTGGGCCGCGAGGCGGTAGGCATCGAGGCCACCGCGGATCTCGCGCAGCGCGCTGCGCAACTCCGCCTCCTTTTCCCGCTTCGCCACCATCTGCGCCAGCGGCAACGCCGCCGTGGTCAGGAGCCCGATGATGGCGAGCGTGATCACGAGCTCGATGATGGTGAAACCGCGTGGTCGCATGCCGCCCCTACTGCGCCGCCACGATGACCATCTTGAGCGGCGCCGCGCTGCTGTTGCCGACCGCGGCGCCTGCCGCGCCGAGTACGTTCAACATCGCCGATATGTCGCTCGACGGGCGAGGCTGCATCGCACGGAAATTGACTACCATGAGGCTGCCCGTGCCCTGTACGGGCTCATCCGCCGTCGTACTCACATCAAGTTGGGCGCCACCGCCGCGGGTCTGCACCTTGGGGCTACCCGCCGCAGCCGGCACCATGTCGCCGGTGTCTGCACTCAGTAACTGCAGCGCGCTCGAGTCGAAGCGCAGCTGCGCCCGCAGTCGCGTGATGGACTGATCGGTCGCGAGGCGCACCGTCACGGGAAACTCCTCGCCCACCCTGGCCTCGCGCGGTCCATCGAGCGACAGCGCCGAGCTGCCCCCCGGCGCGGCCCCGGCCGCGGGCGTGGCATTGCTCGGCACCGCCGCGGGTACCGCGCCGATCGGGAGGCCATTCTGGGCTGCGCTCGCCGGCGTAGTGCTCACCGCGCTGGGTGTGGCGGCGGCAGCGGCGGCGACTGCGCCTGTCGCGGCGATGGTTCCACCGGCAACGACTGCAGCCGTATTCGTCGACGCGGCTGCGGCCGCCCCTGTTGCACCGGCCGCTCCTGCCACTGTGGTGACGTCCGTTGCCACTGCGGCAGGCGGCGGTGCACGGGCCGGGACGACCTCCGGCGGCGCTGTACTCGGGGGCGCCGCATCGGAAGCTGCGACAGCGCGCGTCGGCTCCTCGGCCTGCTTTGCGGCCGGCGCGCCGGTACTGTCCGGGACATCACGCTGACTTATCGGTACCGGAGCTTGTGGCCCTGGTGTCGCTACCGGGGCTGGGGCTGGTGGTGCTGGCGCAGGTGTTGGCTGGACGTCGGGGCTGACCGGCTGGACGTTCAGCCGCGTCGGATCGACCGCCTGCGGCGCAGCAGCTGGGGCTGCCGAGCCGCCGCCGCCCCCCGAACTCGCCCCCGGCAGCGCATGACGCGTTTCGGTGCCGTACCAGAACTGGATATTGTCGGCGGTCGGATGCGGCTGCATGCGGATGATGTGCGGGGTCACCGACAACACGATCTCGTCCTTCTCGCGGTCGGTGTGATGCGTGCCGAACAGGTGCGACAGAATCGGAATTTCCCCGAGCAGCGGGATACTGTTGGCGGTGCGCGTGTCGGACTGCTGGATCAGCCCGCCGAGGACCTGCGTCTCGCCGTCCCGGAGCCGCAGCAGCGTGTTGGCGTTGCGCGTGCCGATCTCGTACGCGACCGTGCCGGAAGTCGTCGTGATCTGCTTCAGGATCGAGCTGACCTCGAGGCTGAGCTTGATCGCCACATCACCGTCCAGGTAGATGGTCGGCTGCGCTTCGAGCGTCAGGCCGACATCGAGGTACTGCACGCTGCCTGTCACCACCGCGGTGCCGCCGGCCGTGGGCGTCGTACTGTTGGTGATCACCGGCTCACGGCTGCCGATCAGCACCTTGGCCTTCTCCTTGTTGCGGGCGCGGATGCGCGGGCTCGCCAGCGTGTTGACGACGCCCGCTTGTTTCATGGCATTCAACGTGACGCTGAGCGAGCTGATGCCGATGGTCTTTGAGTTCTGTTGCCCCAGGTCCCAGAGCACGAGCCCGCCGGAGGAGGCGGCGCCGCCCGCGGCGTTGAGTACCGAGGAAGGAGTCAGTGTGGCGCTTCCCGGGTACTGAATGCCGAGGTCCTGAACCGCGCTGCGCGAGATCTCCAGCACCTCGACCTCCAGCATCACTTCGGGTTCCGCGATATCGATCGATGCCACGAGCCTCTCCGCCATGCGCACCGTCTCCGGCGTGTCGCGGATCACCACCGCGTTCGCGCGCTCGTCCATGAACAGCGTCTTGGCCGCGAGCACCGTCTTCAGCATGTTCTCGACGTCCTTCGGCGCGGCGTTCGTCAGGTAGAACGTGCGCACGATCTGCTGCTCGTAATCCTTCTGCTTGGCGGCGATGTTGGGATAGATGAGCACCGTGTTGTCAGAAAGGATCTGGCGCGCCAGCGCATTCTGATCGAGCACCAGTTCGATGGCGTCCTCGACCGGCACGTCCTGCACGAAGATGCTGGTCTTGCTGTCGCTCTTCACGTCCTTGTCGAGAATGAAGTTGATGCCGGTTTCCCGCTGCAGCACTTCGAACACCATCTTGGTCGGCGCATCGCGCAGCTGCAGGGTGACCTTGCGGTTGCCGTGCGGTTTCAGGTGCGGCGCCACCGTGATCGGCACGCGCGCATCCCGGATGACCATGGCGAGCGTCTGGGCCGGCACGTAGCCGGGGTCTTCATTGAGGATTCCCAGCACCTTGGTCTCGGCCGCATCGTAGTCCTTGTGCTCGAGATCCTGGCGCGCCGCGTCCAGCGTCGCGCCGTGGCGCTTGTCGCCCTCGATGCCATCGAGCCCCTGGCGCGCGCGGCTGTTGACCGGGTCGAGCGCCAGCACGCGTCGGTACAGCGCGCTCGCGGTGTCGGGCTGATTGGCGCGGCGCGCGCTGTCGGCTTCGCGGATGAGGGTCTGGACCGCCGACTCGCGCGCGGTGGCGTAGTCCATCCGGAAACGCACGTTGTTCGGGTCGCGCACGATGGCCTGACTGAGATTCGCGATCCCGGTTTCGTAGTCGCCGCGGCTCATCGCCGCGAGCCCCTCGCGATGCAAGTGGGCGGCGCATCCGGCAACGAGCGCGAGGATAAGCAGCGTGCCGAGCGCATGGCGCCAAGAGTTTTTCACTTATCTGTCCCTGTGAGCTGTAGTTGTTGTTGTTGGTTGAGCGGCTTGTAGGTGAGCACGAGTTGCCCGTTGTTGTAGCTGTCAACGCTGTAGGTGTTGTCGACCGTGTCGCCGATGTGTACATCGTGCACCTTGTCGCCGGCGCTCAGGAAGAACACTGTCTTCTCGCCATCCGGCGTGTAGCTGCCGATGAACTTGAAGGGCAGTGGCGGCGCCGTGGGTTTCGGCGGCGGCGCGGGCGGCGCGTCGACTACGGGCGGCGGCGGTGGCGGCGCGACGTACCAGGAATGTGCCGCGAATAGCGCGCCCGCGGCCGTGGCATCCGCGACGCGTTCGCCGACGGTGTGCGGCGCGCGGCGCGCGGTTCGCGCCGCGGTGGCGCCGGCGGTCGCACGCGAGGGATGAGCCGCCGCGTGTGTGCTGCCAGCGGTCGCGTCGGTGGGATCGGAATCCTTCGGGCCAAAGAACACCCAGGCCGCAACCGCCGCGGCGACGCCGGTGAGCCATTTGCTCCGTGTCGTAAGGTTCACGGCTGATCTCCCCCGCGCACGAACACCACGAAGACGACGTTCGCCGCCACGACGCCATCACCGACCGCCTTGCGCTCGAGCCGCAGTTTGGCGAGGGCCGCCGAGGGCACGGCGGCGAGCGTGCGGTCGATGAATTTGCGAATGTCCGCGTAGCTCGCCTTGACCGGGAATTCGAGCTCGTAGTGCGCGATCGTGCCGCCCTTCGCGGCCGTATAAACGTAGTGGCCGGTTTCGAGCGACACCCCGGCCCCCTTGGCTTCGGTGAACACCTGGCCGATCACCGCCGGCATTTGTGTGCGGGTCGGGAGCGTCGCGAGCAATTGCGGCGTGCCCGCCCCGGCGCTCGCCGCTGCGGGAGAGTGCCGGGCGCGCGCCAGATCTGCAGTGACCGTCTCGAGCGCGTGCTGCGCCGGCAGCACGGCGCTGAGTGCGAGCACTACGGCCGTCGCCAGCGCCGCGAGTCCTGCCTGCCCGACCACTCCGAGGCGCGCGATCCGGTACTGTGCCTGCGCGACCAATTGCGCCCCAGCCGCCTGCAACCGTGCCGGTACCGCGGTGCGTCGGGGCGCAGCGGGCGGAACCACGGGATTTGCCCGGGGTTTGCCGGGCGCTGGGCCCGCGGCGTCCGCGACCGGGGCGACCGCCTTCGTAACGCCCACCATGGCCGGCACCAGGGACTTCGCTGTGCGGTCCGCGGCGCTCATGGTCGCTCCTGCCACTCCGCCGTCATGGCAAAGCGCACCGGGTGCTGTGGATCGTCGGTTTTAAGATCGTGACTCTCCAACATGGGATATCGCAGCAATGAACTCGTTTGCAGGCGCTGCACGTAGGCGAGGATCCGCGGCAGGTCGCGGGACTCGCCGGTGATACGCAGGTAGTGCTTGGCGTGATCCGGTTCGACCGACAGCAGTGCGATCTCCGCGGAGTCACGACTGGCGGTCTCGAGCTCCGCCAGCAGGGCCGTCCAGGGCGTCCCGAGCTCGTCCGCGATCCGGCTGGCCTCCTCGGTCAGGGCGGCCGAACGCTGCTCCTGTGCCGGATCGCGGTGGGTGCGCTGGTTCAGCGACTGCAGCTTCAGCTCCAGTCCCGCCCGGCGGTCCTCGATCGCTCGGTACTCGAGGTACGCGGCGGCCACGGCGCCGGCGCCCAGTATCAGCAGCAAGCTGCCGGCCAGCGTCAGCGGGCGGCGCCGGCTCACGAAATCAAGAGAGATCCGCCGGGCGCTCATGCCGCGAGCCGCCGCGCTCTGCCGAGGCGCGCGAGAGTCGTCACCGCGATATTGGGCTCTTCGAGCCACTGCAGCCCGTTGAGGTCCGCGCCCTGGGCCAGCCCACCGGCCTCCTCGCGCCAT
>DASQRV010000328.1:0-6059 GCA_035642735.1 Steroidobacteraceae bacterium | reverse complement strand
CGATGTCACCGTGGTCAAGGACCACCATCTTCCCGGTCAACATGTCGGTCGCGACCGCCCGGTAGGGGATGGGGAGCCGGTTGAAATCCCCGACGCTGCGGCCCTTGGCCACGTAACCGCGCAGCACATCCTCGATGCGGCTCGATGGGATGAGCCCGCTGGGGGGGATGATCTTTCCGCCCTTCAGCCCCAACTCCACCGAGCCGCTGGTGTCGTTGAAGCGCTTCTGCTCGGCCGGCACGAGGTGGCGGCTGCCGACACCGGCGACGACCGCTTTCCAGTCCACGTTCCTGACGAATTGCTCGATCTCCGCGGCCGGCATCCCGGAGGCGTAGCCGCCGCCGACGAGCGCTCCCATGCTGGTCCCGGCGATGCAGTCGACCGGTACGTGCAGCTCTTCCAGAACCTTCAGCACACCGATGTGGGCCCCTCCGCGCGCCCCGCCGCCGGCGAGCGCGAGAGCGACGCGCGGACGCGCGTGAGCAGCTGACGCGCCGGCTTGCGGCGCCGGGCCCGCAGCCCCTTGCGGCGGGCTCCCGGTCTCCTGCGCGCCGACACCCGCCGCGAGCGCCGTGAGCACGCAAATCAAGAGGCTGCGGTGGATTACTCGAGCAGCAAATTGCCGCGACATCGTCTCAGTCTACAGCCACACACCGTGCCGACCATGGGACCCCTGGCCTACGGCGGGCCTCAGACTCAAGGGTCTGGGCTCAGGGCGGCGAGCTTCGCCTGAATTCGCGCGCGGCCATCCTGGCCAATCCCACTGAGCGCCGCGCGGTAGAAGTGGCGCGCCAGTTCATTGCGCCGCTGCGTCGCGACGGCGTCACCGGCCACCTCGTAGGCTGGGTACAGATCCGGATTCCGATCGAGCGCGGCGAAGGCATACTCCAGCGCCTCATCGCGCCGGTCGACCGTCAGGGCCTCGCTCGCGCGCTGCAGGGCTGCCTGCGCGCTGGCTGCGCGTCCCCTCTGACACGTCGCAGATCCGGCGTAGAAGCCACCAGCCAGGCAGATGAAACCCACCAGCAATACCAGTCCGAGCCTGCGCATGTGGCGCACCCTCCCGACCGAAGCCGGCGGCGAGGCTAACACTCCGGGTAGCCGCGTGTCGTCTTCGGGGCGGGAAATACGATCTCCCCGATGAGGGCCCAACTCCACTTCCGGACTACGGGCCCGACGCGGAGGAGATCTCATGAGCTTTGCTCGAACCTGGCGCACTGCCGTTGTCACCGCCGTCCTGGCAGTGTCACCGATGACGGCGACCGTCGCGGGGAGCTATCTCGACGATGTCGATTCGACCGCGACCTCCCTCAGTCGGTCGCGGCTGCGCGACTGGCTGGCCGACGGCGAGCGCGGGCTGTGGGTGCAGGCGGTCGATCTCCGGTGGTTCTATGCGCGCTTTGTGCACGCCTGTCACGGGCTCGGCACCACGAACTCGCTGCTGTTCGACACGCGGGGCTCGGGCAAGATCGACAGCCGGAGCGCGGTCCTCGTTCCGGGAACCGCACGCTGTACGCTGGTGAGCTTCGCGCCGAGTCACGGTCCGCCGCAGAACCGCAACGCAGGTGTCGTGCCGCAGCCTCAGGCTCAGTGAGCGTAGCCGAGTGTCTTCAGCGCCGCGGCGATCTCCTCGAGCGTACGCGGATCATCGATCGTCGCCGGCACGTTGTAGGCCTGTGAGTCCGCGATCGCACGCATGGTGGCGCGCAGCACCTTGCCCGAGCGGGTCTTCGGCAGGCGCGCGACGATCGCGACGTGGCGAAACGCGGCGACCGGGCCGATGTGCTGGCGAACGCGCTCCACGAGCTCATCCCGCACCTGTGCGTGCGGGCGATTGACCCCGGCCTTCAGCACGACGAGGCCCAGCGGAAGCTGCCCCTTGAGCGGATCGGCGGCGCCGATGACTGCGCATTCGGCGACGTCCGGATGGCCCGCGAGCACTTCCTCCATGCCGCCGGTCGACAGGCGGTGTCCGGCCACGTTGATGACGTCGTCGATGCGGGACATGATCCACACGTAGCCGTCGCCATCGATGTAACCGGCATCGCCCGTCAGGTAGTAGCCGGGATAGCGACGGAGGTAGCTGTCGCGGTAACCCTCATCGTTCTGCCACAGGGTGGTGAGCGTGCCCGGCGGCAACGGCAGGCGGATCACGATGTTGCCGATCGTCCCGGCGGCGAGCGGCGCACCGGCATCGTCGAGTACCTGCACGTCATAGCCCGGCACCGGCACGCTCGCAGAGCCCGGCTTGACCGGCAGGGGCGTCAACCCGCGGCAGTTGGCGGCGACCGGCCAGCCGGTCTCGGTCTGCCACCAGTGATCGACGACGGGTACGCGCAGCTTCGCCTGCGCCCAGTGCACCGTGTCCGGGTCACAGCGCTCGCCGGCGAGAAACAGGGTGCGGAGACTCCCGAGATCGTAACGCGCGATCAGCGCTCCTTCCGGATCTTCCTTCTTGATGGCGCGAAAGGCGGTCGGCGCCGTAAACAACGCATTGACTCGATGCTCGGCCACCACGCGCCAGAAGGCACCGGCGTCCGGTGTGCCGACCGGCTTGCCTTCGTAGAGGATGCTGGTACATCCGGCCAGCAGCGGCGCATACACGATGTACGAGTGCCCTACTACCCAGCCGACGTCGGAGGCGGCCCAGAAGACATCACCCGGCTGCATGTCATAGACCGCGCCCATCGACCAGGCCAGCGCCACCGCGTGACCGCCGTGATCGCGTACCACTCCCTTCGGTTTCCCGGTCGTGCCGGAGGTGTAGAGGATGTAAAGAGGGTCCGTTGCCATGACCTGCGCGCACGGCGCCGGCTGAGTGCCCGCGAGCGCATCTGACCATTCCAGGTCGCGTCCCGTCGTGAGCGTTGCTGTCGCCTGCGGCCGCTGCAGCACGATGCAGCGCCCGACCCTGTGGGCCGCGAGGCGCAGCGCCTCATCGAGCAGTGGCTTGTAGGCAATGACTCGCTGCCCCTCGATGCCACAGGAAGCCGAAACCACCATGACCGGGCGCGCATCGTCGATGCGCTTGGCGAGCTCGTGCGCCGCGAAGCCGCCGAATACCACCGAATGCACCGCGCCGATGCGCGCGCAGGCGAGCATCGCCACCACCGCCTCGGGCACCATCGGCATGTAGATGACCACGCGATCGCCGTGGCCGACGCCCTGCGCGGCAAGCGCGCCGGCGAAGTGAGCCACGCGATCGCGCAATTCGCGGTAGCTGAACCGCGCGGCCGTGCCCGTCACCGGACTGTCGTAAATGAGTGCCGCCTGCTCGCCGCGGCCCTGCTCGATGTGACGGTCGAGAGCGTTGTAGCAGGTGTTGATCCGCCCACCGGTGAACCAGCGGTAGAAGGGGGCGCGGCTTGCATCGAGCACCCGATCCCAGCGCCGCTCCCAGTGCAACGCCATCGCCCGCTCGCCCCAGAAACCCTCAGGGTCCTCGAGCGCCCTGCGATACGCCTCGCGATAAGCGTTTGCCGGCGTGTTCATAGGGTCCGCCTTGCCCAAGTGGGGCAGATCGTATCCGGTATGATCGTACCCGCAATCGTTTCGCACGGCGCGCCGCCCGCTGTCATCGGGGAAAATACTGACGTGTTCGATTTTATCGTCGTCGGGGCCGGCATGGCGGGCGCCAGTGTCGCCGCGGCGCTCGCGTCCACGGGCCGCGTCGCGCTGATCGAAGCCGAGCGCCACCCGGGCTTTCACGCCACCGGGCGCTCGGCCGCGCTCTTCGCCCCGAACTACGGCAGCGCCACCTTCCGCGCGTTGACGCGCGCGAGCGCAGCGTTTCTGCGCGCGCCCCCGGAGAACTTTTCCCCGCACCCGCTGTTGCGCGCGCGCGGCGCGCTCTACCTCGCCCGTGCGGATCAGCTCGAGGACCTGCAGGCCACGCTGCGCGAGATGCGTGCGCCGGATGGCCGGGTCGAGATGCTGTCCGTCGAGGCCGCGCTCGCGAAGGTGCCACGATTGCGGCCCGGCTATCTCGCCGCAGCGCTGTACGAACCCGACGTCTACGACATCGACGTCGCCGCCCTGCTGCAGGGCTTTCTGCGGCACGGCAAGACGCTCGGCGTGCAGCTGCACGTCGGCGACCGCGCCAGCGCGCTCGAGTGGCGGGCGGCGGCGTGGCACCTGCGGGTGACCGGTGAGACCGTCTCTGCACCCGTCCTAGTGAACGCAGCAGGCGCCTGGGCCGATGAGCTCGCCGTCGCCTGTGGCGCATCGCCGCTCGGACTGCGGCCGATGCGCCGTACCGCCGCCCTCATCGACGCTCCCGAGGGCCTCACGGTCGATGCCTGGCCGGCGGTCTTCGACGTCGATGAGCAGTTCTACTTCAAGCCGGATGCGGCGCGACTGCTGATCTCCCCCGCCGATGAAGAGCCGCACCCTCCCGGTGATGTCTACGCCGACGACCTGCTGGTGGCGACCGGCATCGAGCGCATCGAGGCCGCCCTCGACCTCGAGGTTCGTCGCGTCGGGCACATCTGGGCGGGACTGCGCACCTTTGCGCCCGACCGCAATCCGGTGATCGGATTCGATACCGGAGTACCGGCGCTCTTCTGGTGTGCCGGGCAAGGTGGGTATGGCATACAGAGCGCACCCGCTAGCGCGGAGCTCGCGGCGGCCCTGGCACGCGGCGAAGCGGTGCCAGCGGCAATCGCCGCCGAAGGCGTGACGGCCGCGGCGGTCTCCCCCGCCCGCTTCGCACGGCGCGCCACAGCATAGGCCGCACCGTGCACGGGACTCGCGCTCAAGTTCTTGGCCTCAGTCTTGCCACCATGATCATCGCCGCCGCGCGCAACGGCGGCACTCTCATCAGCTGCCGATCCATCCACGATACTGATCCATTCAGTTGTCTGGCCAGCCGCGGATCGTTGGGTATTTGCTTATAACTGTCCGGCAGCAATCTGCCGGGCTCGACTGTCGGGAGGTCATGCGTCGCCGGCCGACCGCGTCGGACTGAGACGCGCCGGCCGGCGCCGTGGCAGACTAGCCACGCTGCAGGTCCGTGCCGTTGATCTCGGCCTGATACTGTATGACGCGCTGCTGGGCGTCGTACTCGAAGACCAGGTACTCGGCTGTGGTCAGCAGCAGCGCGGCAAACAGTGCAACGACTTTGGTGGTCATGGGAACTACTCCTCTGGTGTGATCCAACTGTGTGATCCAACGGTGAGCAGTCTTCGCTTTCGGTGCTTCTGCAGCAAACGCGATGTCTGAACCACGCAAAAGAAAAACTGAAGCTGCGCGCAGCTTCGATCGGCTGCCGCTGAACGCACTGCGGGTGTTCGAGGCGGTCGCCACGCATCTCAGCTTCGCCGAAGCGGCCGAGGCGCTGCACGTGACGCCGGCGGCGGTCAGCATGCAGATCCGCACGCTCGAGGATTACCTGCGGGTGCCGCTGTTCCGGCGCAGCGCGCGCGCCATCGCACTCAGTGCCGAGGGCGCACTGCTGCTGCCCGGGGTGCGCCGCGGACTCGCCGAGCTGCAACAGGCGATGCAGCAGCTGCGCCAGCACCGCAGCGGCGGCGTGCTGAGCATCAGCACACTCGCGTCGTTCCTGCAGAAGTGGTTGCTGCCCCGCCTGCCGCAGTTCTACAGCCGCTACCCGCACATCGAGCTGAGCATCCACACCTCGCCCGAGGCCGTGGACTTCGCGCAGACCAATTTCCACGCCGCGCTGCGCATGAGCTCCGCGCCCACACCCGGTGTCCACAACGAGAAGCTGCTCGATGAATGGTTCCTGCCCGTGTGCAGCCCCGAAATGCTGGCCCGGCACGGCCCGGTGCGTACGCCCGCCGACCTGAAGAACTACCCGCTGCTGCGCTCCGCGGACGAGTCGTGGAGTATCTGGCGCCGCCCGGGATCCGAGATCGAGTGGCGTGAGCGGGGCGCGGCCTTCGACGACTCGCTCACGGTGCTCGCGGCCGCCGAGCAGGGGCAGGGACTCGCCCTCACGCGCTGGACGCTCGCCGCTCAGGACATCGCCAATGGTCGCATCGTGCGCGCGAGCGCACAGGTGCTGCCCTGTCCGAGCTCTTACTACTTCGTCTGCCCCG
>DASQRV010000327.1:0-6152 GCA_035642735.1 Steroidobacteraceae bacterium | reverse complement strand
TTGTGTCACGTGTTGCTTGGCACGTTCGCAGGCGGCGCCCAGCCCGAGTCCGGCCGCGAGTCCGGCGGCGATCGCCGAGGAAAGCGCGCAGCCGGTGCCACGCCGCGCGGCACTGATACGCGGCGCGCGCAGCCAGCGTGGTGGTGCGTCCCCGGCGAGCAGCAGGTCCGCGGCCTCCGGCCCATGGCGGTGACCGCCCTTGAGCAGCACCGCCTGCGGGCCGAGCGCGAGCAGCGCCGCCGCCTGCTGCAGCAGCTCCGCTTCGTTGCCGGCGCTGCGTGTGCCGAGGAGCGCCGCCGCCTCGGGGATGTTGGGCGTGAGCAGTGTCGTGCGCGGCAGCAGTGCCGCGCACAACGCGCTGCGCCCGGCGTCATCCAACAGCTCGCCGCCGGAGGAGGATGCCAGGACCGGGTCGAGCACCACTGGCGGCGCGGCCGCCGGCAGGGCCGCCGCCACACCGAGCACGGTGGCGCGCGTCGCCAGCATGCCGATCTTGATCGCGTCCACGCGGCGCGTGGCGAGCGCCGCCGCCATCTGCGCACGCACTGACTCTGCGGGCACGACGTGCACCGCCGTGAGGTGTGTGTCCGATTGCGCGGTCACCGCGGTAACGACGCACAAGGCGCGCGTGTCGAGCCGCGTCAGCGTGCGCACATCACGTACCACGCCCGCCCCGCCGCTGGAATCGGAGCCCGCGATGAGAAGAACGGTGCTCACTCGCCGAGCGCGAGCAGCGCGAGGTTGGCGTGTCCCTGGCTGCGCAGCGCCTGTGCCGCACGCCAGGCGCGCAGCCCGCTGCGGCAGCAGAGCACGATGCGCGGCTCGGCCGGCAATTGCAGCTGCGCCTTCTCGAGTGTCTCGACGCCGACGCGCAGCGCCGTGGGAAAAGGCGAGACCGGCGCCTCGCTCGCGCTGCGCAGATCGATGACGATGTCGGTGCCGCCCACCTCGGCGGGCGCGATAAACGGGATGGGCTGCTCGAGCGGCTCGGTGGCTCCCGAGAACGAGAAGCCGCCGAGGTGCAGCGTACGGAAATCGACCGACAGCAGCCGACCCGCCACCGACGGCCGCCAGTCGAGCAGCAGGGCGAGCGCCAGGTGCGCTTGCAGCGTGCCCATGACGCCGACGGCGCGCCCGAGCACCCCGGATTCGGCACATGAGCCGGCGCTGCGCGGCAGCTCCGGAAACACCGCACGGTAACTCGGCGCACCGCCGCAGAAGACACCCACGTAGCCGGAGAGCCCGAGCACGGACGCACTCACCAGCGGCTTGCGCGCGCGCTGGCAGGTGTCGCTCAGCAGGTAGGTGACAGCGAAACTGTCGGCCGCGTCGATCACGACACTCGCTTCCTCCACGAGCCGCGGGGCGTTGATCGAGCTCAGTCGCTCGCACACCGCCTCGATGCCTGTCGCGGGGTTCATTGCTGCCAGCGCGGCGCGCGCCGCCTGCACCTTCGGCTGCCCGATATCGCTCATCCGATAGAGCGGCTGGCGGTGAAGGTTGGACTCCTCGACCTTGTCGTGATCGACGATGGTGAGCCGCCCGACGCCTGCCGCGGCGAGATACGGCAGCGCCGCGCACCCGAGTCCACCCGCGCCCACGACCAGTACGGTCGCTGCAGCGAGCCGCGTCTGACCCTGCGGGCCCACCTCGGGGAGGATGGTCTGACGCGCGTACCGATCGGTCATGCTCTCTCCCTGCCCGCTGACGCGCTGACGGGCTCGCACACAGACTCGGCGACGGCCAGCCATTCGCGCACGCGCGCTTCCGGGTCCGCCGCCCGCACAACGTCGGTCACGACCGCCGCCACGTCGGCGCCCGCGGCGAATACGCCAGCGAGCCGCTCGGGTGTCAGCCCGCCGATGGCGATCAGCGGCAGTGAGCCGATGCGCCGCCGCCATTCGCCGATGCGCGCGAGTCCCTGCGGGCGCCACGGCATGACTTTCAGCAGCGTCGGATAAATGGGCCCGAGCGCTACGTAGGCCGGGCGCAGCGCGAGCGCGCGCTCGAGCTCGCACTCATCGTGCGTGCTGATGCCGAGCCGCACGCCGGCGCGGCGCAGCGCCGGGATATCGGCGCCATCGAGATCGCCCTGTCCGAGGTGCACGAAGTCGCAGCCGGCCGCGAGCGCGAGCCGCCAGTAGTCGTTGACGACGAGCTGCACGCCCGCGGCCGCGCAGCAGGCGCGCGCCGCGAGGATCTGCGCGCGCACGGCCTCTTCCGAGCCTTCCTTGATGCGCAGCTGCACCAGGCGCACGCCGTGCGGCGCCAGGCGCGAAATCCAGGCGGCGCTGTCGACGATCGGATAGACCCGCGGCAGCTTCATCCGCGAAACGCCGTGCCGATGAGTGGGGTCGAGGGCGTCGCGAGGTCGCGCGGCTCGATGGGCCCCGCCTGCCGCGCCGCAAGCCCCGCCTCGACCGCCTGGGCGAACGCTGCGGCCATCTGCACCGGATCGCGCGCCTGCGCGACCGCGGTGTTGACGAGCACCGCATCGAACCCGAGCTCGAGCGCGCGCGCGGCATGCGAGGGCACGCCGAGCCCCGCATCGATGATGAGCGGCACGTCGGGAAAGTGTGCCCGGAGTGCCGTGAGCCCGAACAGGTTGTTGAGTCCCCGGCCGGAACCGATCGGGGCGCCCCAGGGCATCAGCACCCTGCAGCCCGCCGCGAGCAGCCGCTCGGCCACCACCAGGTCTTCGGTGGTGTACGGGAACACTTCGAACCTTTCCGCACAGAGAATGCGCGCCGCATCGACGAGGCCGAACACGTCCGGCTGCAGCGTGTCGTCCTCGCCGATCACTTCGAGCTTGATCCAAGCCGTGCCGAACACCTCGCGCGCCATGTGCGCGGTGGTGACCGCTTCCTTCACGCCATGACAGCCGGCGGTGTTGGGCAGGACGCGCACTCCGAGCCCGCGGACCAGCGACCAGAAGGCTTGCCCCGCGCGCTCGCCCGCGGACTCGCGCCGCAGCGAGACCGTCACCACCTCGGCATGCGCCGCTCTCACGGCGTCGGCAAGCACTGCGGGCGAGGGATAGCGAGCCGTTCCGAGCATCAGCCGCGAGCGTATCGTGTGGTCGTAGAGCTTCAGCATCAGCCCCCCTGCATGGGCGCGAGCACCTCGACGCGATCGCCGTCGGCGAGCGTGGTACGCGCGCGCCGCGCCGCGGCGATGAATTCGCCATTCACCGCCGTGCTCACCACGCGGCCGCCGTAACCGAGCTCTTCGAGCGCGCCGGCGAGCTCGCGGCGCTCGGTCTCATGCCAGGCGCCGTTCACCAGGATCTTCATCCATCACCTCCGGATAGTGGCGGCCCTCGAGCATTGCGTCCGCGGCACGGCGCGCCAGCGCCGGTGCCAGCAGAAACCCGTGCCGGTAGAGCCCGTTGACGTGCAGCACCCCGCCCACCTGGCGCAACCGCGGCAGATTGTCGGGAAATGCCGCGCGCACCCCGGTACCGATCTCGAGGATCTGCGCCTCACCGAACGCCGGATGCAGCGCGTACGCCGCCGACAGCAGCTCGAGCATGGAGCGCGCACTGATGCGCGTCGCTTCGTCGCTCTCGATCATGGTCGCTCCCACCATGAAGAGCCCCGCGCCGCGCGGCACGATATAGAGCGGCTGCCGGGGATGCAGCACGCGCACCGGCCGCTGGAGCGTGAGCTCGGGCAGCCGCAGCAGCAGCATCTCACCCTTCACTCCGCGCAGGTCCGTAAGGCGCGCACGCGCCGCGAGTCCGGTGCAGTCGAGCACCGTGCGCGCGGCCGGCCGCGGCGGAGCCTCGGCGCCGAAGCGGATGGGGACGCCGCGCTCGGCGAGGCGCGCCGCGAGGGCCGCGAGTGCGGCGCGTGGATCGAGATGCCCCTCTTCCCTGAAGTACAGCCCCTGGCTGAAGCGTCCGGCGAGCTCCGGCTCGAGTGCCGCAATGGTCTCACCCGGGACGCTCTCGAAGTGCGTCGTGCGCCGACCGAACTGCAACAGCTCGCCGGTATCACGGGCGTGTGCCACGACGAGGGTGCCGTTGACGATCGTGCCGGGAAACCGCGCGCGCCACCAGGCGAGGCTCTCCGCACCGAGAGCCGCGATCAGCGGCCCGGAATTCTCGCACTCGCACCAGGGCGCGAGCATCCCGCCGGCAAACCACGAGCAGCCCGCGGCATCGAGCCGTGGTGCGCGCTCGAGCAGCTCGACGCTCGCGCCCCGCTCGGCGAGCTCGAGTGCGCAGGTAAGCCCGGCAATGCCCGCGCCGATGACGGTGATGCGCACCGCTTCAGCTCCCCTGCCCGGCACCCGGCGGCTGCGGCACCGGCACGTACAGCTCGCCGCCCCCCGCGCGGAAGCGCTCGGACATTTCGGCCATCCCTTCCCGGCGCGCTTCTTCGCGCACCTCGTGCGAGATGCGCATGGAACAGAACTTCGGCCCGCACATGGAGCAGAAGTGCGCCACCTTGTGCCCTTCCTTCGGCAGCGTCGCGTCGTGGAAGGCACAGGCGGTGTCCGGGTCGAGCGACAGGTTGAACTGGTCCTGCCAGCGGAAGTCGAACCGCGCCCGCGAGAGCGCATCGTCACGCGCACGCGCCCCCGGGTGTCCCTTGGCGAGATCGGCCGCGTGCGCGGCGATCTTGTAGGTGATGACGCCCACCTTGACATCGTTGCGATCGGGCAGTCCCAGGTGCTCCTTCGGAGTGACGTAGCAGAGCATCGCAGTGCCGAACCAGCCGATCATGGCGGCGCCGATCGCGGAGGTGATGTGGTCGTAGCCGGGCGCGATGTCGGTGGTGAGGGGACCCAGGGTGTAGAACGGCGCCTCGCCGCAGGTGGCGAGCTGCTTGTCCATGTTCTCCTTGATCTTGTGCATCGGCACGTGACCCGGTCCCTCGATCATCACCTGACAGTCGTGCGCCCAGGCGATGCGGGTCAGCTCGCCGAGTGTCTCGAGCTCGGCGAACTGGGCGGCGTCGTTGGCGTCGGCGATGGAGCCGGGACGCAGGCCGTCGCCGAGCGAGAAGGCCACGTCGTACGCACGGCAGATCTCGCAGATCGCGGCGAAGTTCTCGTACAGGAAGCTCTCGCGGTGATGCGCCAGGCACCACTTGGCCATGATCGAGCCGCCACGCGAGACGATGCCGGTCACGCGGTTCACGGTGAGCGGCACGTACGGCAGCCGTACGCCGGCGTGGATGGTGAAGTAGTCGACGCCCTGCTCCGCCTGCTCGATGAGCGTGTCGCGGAAAATCTCCCAGGTGAGATCCTCGGCCACACCGCCGACCTTCTCGAGCGCCTGGTAGATCGGCACGGTGCCGATCGGCACCGGGGAGTTGCGCAGGATCCACTCGCGGATGGTGTGGATGTTGCGGCCGGTGGACAGATCCATGACGGTGTCTGCGCCCCAGCGGATCGCCCACACGAGCTTGTCGACCTCCTCGGCGGTGGACGAAGTGACCGCCGAGTTGCCGATGTTGGCATTGATCTTCACGAGGAAGTTGCGGCCGATGATCATCGGCTCGGACTCCGGGTGATTGACGTTGGCCGGGATGATGGCGCGCCCGGCCGCTACCTCGGCGCGGACGAACTCCGGAGTCACGTAATCGGGAATGCCGGCACCCCAGGCGTTGCCATCACGTGCCGCCGCGACGCGCGCGTCGCGCCCGAGGTTCTCGCGAATGGCGATGTACTCCATCTCCGCGGTGATGATGCCGGCGCGCGCGTACGCGAGCTGCGTCACCGCCAGGCCGCGCCGCGCGCGCAGCGGCGCGCGGTGCGCGGGGAACTCGGGGGCCGCCTTGCCGCCGGCGGTGAGCCCGTTGTCGACCGGCTGCACGCGCCGCCCCGGGTAGGACTCGACATCGCTGCGTGACGCGATCCACCCCGCGCGCATGCGCGGCAGGCCCTGGTCGATGTCGATGGTGACCGCGGGATCCGTATAGGGGCCGGAAGTGTCATACACCGTCAGCGGCGGCTCCGCCGCGGATGGATGCAGCTCGATCTGCCGCATTGGGACGCGCAGGTCGGGGTGCAATACGCCGGCGCGATGGATCTTGCGCGAGGCGGGGAGGGATTCGGAAACGACGTGCAGCAGTTGCGCATTCACGGTGTGGCTCCTGAAAAGTTCACAGGATCCGGATGAATGCCGTGGTAGGAGTGCGAAT
>DASQRV010000326.1:0-9419 GCA_035642735.1 Steroidobacteraceae bacterium | reverse complement strand
CTCCTTGGTGTCGAGCACGGAGGCGAGCGGTACGTCCGGCTGGACTCCACGATGCTGGGTGCTTTCGCCGGTGACGCGGTAGAACTTGCCGATGGTCACGGTGAGCTGGCCATTGTCGGTCTTGTCCGTCGACCAGCGGTCGAGCGACACCAGGTTCTGCACGGTGCCCTTGCCGAAGGTGGTTTGCCCGATGATCACGCCGCGGTGGTAGTCCTGAATGGCACCGGCAAAGATCTCCGACGCCGAGGCGCTCAGGCGGTCGACCAGCACGGCGAGCGGACCGTCGTAGGCGGGGCCGCTCTGCGGGTCATCGAGGACCTCGAGCCTCCCGGCGGTGTCGCGCAGCTGCACGACCGGCCCATGATCAATGAACAGCCCGGTGAGCGCGGTCGCCTCCGGCAGGTAGCCGCCGCCGTCGTTGCGCAGATCGATCACGAGGCCGTCGATCTTCTCGGCTTTGAGCTGGTTGAGGAGCTTCAGCACATCGCGGGTGGTGCTGCGGTAGTTCTGGTCGCCGGCATTCTGCGCCGCGATGTCCTGATAGAAGCCCGGCACGGTGATGATGCCGATCTTGAGCGTGCGGCCGTCGCGCACGATGCTCTTAACGTCCTTGTGCGCGGCCTGCGCCTCGAGCGTGACCTTGTTGCGCACGAACTCCAGTACCTTCTCCCCGCTCCCGGGAGTGGCGCCCGCGGGCAGCACCTGCAGGCGCACCGTGGTGCCGGCCTTGCCGCGGATCAGCTGCACCACATCATCGAGCCGCCATCCGATCACATCGGTGAAGGCACCCTCGTGACCTTGTCCGACGCCCACGATGCGATCGTTGGTCTTGAGGGTGCCCGCCACCGCAGCCGGCCCTCCGTCGAGCACGTTCATGATGGTGACGTACTCGTCCACCAGCTGCAGCGATGCCCCGATGCCCTCGTAGTTGAGGCTCATCTGGATGCGGTATTCCTCGGAGCTGCGCGGGGAGAAGTAGCTCGAATGCGGATCGAAGGCGCGCGCGTAGGCGTTCATCAGGTTCTCGAACACGTCCTCGTTGGTCACCTGATCGACGCGCCGCAGCACGCGTTCGTAGCGCTTGCGCAGGATGTCGGCCGCCTCGGGCCAGCTCTTGCCGGTGAGCATCAGCGAAAGCGCGTCGTTCTTCACGCGCTTCCTCCACAGCTCATCCATCGTCGCCTGATCGGCGGGCCAGGCGGCCTTGGTGCGGTCGAACTCGAACGTCTCGTTCAACGTCCAGTCGGGCTCGGTCTGCAGCAGCGTGAGTGCGTGCTGCATGCGCTCGCGGTTGCGCTGCTGGAAGCGCGCGAAGATCACATAGGCCGGATCGATGTTGCCGGTGCGGATCATGTCGCCGAAGCGAAAACGGTAGATGTTGAACTCGTTGATGTCGGTCACGAGGAAGTAGCTGCGCTGACCGTCGAGGAATTCGAGATAGCGTTGATAGACGACATCCGACAGCTTGTCGTCGATCGCCGCGCGGCTGTAGTGCTGGTCCTCGAGGATGCGACCGATTTTGCGCGCGGTGGCACGCTGGGTGTCGCTCGGGATGATCGACCCCGGTGGCAGGAGCGAGGTGCTGGCCGGCACCTGCACCGATCCCGCCAGAGCGAGCACCATGACCGCAAGAGCGGCGGCAGTTATCCATCCCGATGATCGGCGCAGCATTAAAGGCATTGTAAGGCTCGTGGCTTTGGGTAGATTCTTAGAGCAAGGCTAGAGCGAGCCGTTCATCTCAGCAAGTAGTGCACTCACGGACATATGCGGCCCCTGGCGGCGCTCCTGGCCATTCTGATGGGATCGGCGGTCGCCCTGGCCTCGGGGCTCCTGCTCACCTGGATTGTGATCCTGTTCCTGCCCGCCGAGCAGGCACGTTTTGCCCCCGAGCACGCCGCGCTGGTGCGCGCGGTGCTGGTATTCACCGCTTTTGCGGCCATCACGGCCGCCAGCTTCTACGGGGAACAGCGCGAGCGCCGCTGGCGGCTGGCGGCTCATGCGGCCACGCTCGCGATGTTCGCCCTCACGATGTGGCTCTACTGGCCGAAATGAGTAAAACCGGCCCCTGACCGCCCGCCCCGCCAGATCTTGGGGTGGCTTTCGCGGGTTTCTAGTGTCTCCCGCGCCCCCCGCCGACCGGGGTCCCATCGTCCTCGCGGTCATCGCGCCGGCCGGAGATTCTCACCAGCTGGATGAACAGCCGAACCAGCAGTACGAGCGCCACCGGCCCGAGCGCCACGGCCCAGAACACCCCCGACCCGTGCAGCAGGCTCTGGGCGTAGTCCTGCAGCAGGGCGAGCGGGCCCGCGTGGGGGTTCTGCCCGTGGGTGTAGGGCCCGAGCCAGCGGTTGCCCGCGGTCCAAATGAGCAGCGGCACCCCGATCAGGCCGAAAAGCAGCAGGACGCCAAAGACGATGAGCTCGCGCCGCAGGCGCGGCGGCAGCCGGGGAGAAGGCTCAACCTCGTCAGGGAGCACGACCCGCGGCCTCTCAGGAGGCAGGTCGTGCAGCCGCCCGAGGGGGGGTGCGCTCGTGTGTCTCGGGGGCGGACTCGACATGGGTGCGGGCATAATACCGTTGCGATGCAGAAAATCAGAGCCGCCGTGATTGGCGTGGGTTATCTCGGGCGTTTTCACGCGCAGAAATATGCCCAGGCCGAGGGGTGTGAGCTGGTGGCGGTGGTGGACTCGCGCCCCGAGGCGCGCGAGCAGGTGGCCGCCGAGCTCGCTACGCGGCCGCTCGCCGAGCACCGCAGCCTTCTTGGCCAGGTCGATGCGGTGAGCGTGGTGACGCCGACACCGGCGCACTTCGCCATCGCGCGCGATTTCCTCGAATCCGGCGCCCACGTGCTGGTGGAAAAGCCGATCACCGAGACTCCCGCCGAGGCTCGCGAGCTCATTGCACTCGCCGCCCGCGTGCAGCGCATCCTGCAGGTAGGTCATCTCGAGCGCTTCAACTCCGCGGTCCTCGCCGCCGAGCCCTACCTGCGCTCGCCGCGCTTCGTCGAGTGTCATCGCCTCGCCCCTTATCGCGAGCGCGGTACCGACGTGAACGTCGTGCTCGACCTGATGATCCACGACATCGACATCGTGCAGACGATCGTCGGCGCCCCGATCGAGGCGATCGACGCCATCGGCACGCCGGTATTCTCCGAGGGGATCGATATCGCCAACGCACGCATCCGCTTCGCGAATGGCTGCATCGCGAACACCACGGCCTCGCGCGTGAGCGTCAAGACCGAGCGCAAGCTCCGGATCTTCGAGGACGACGCTTATCTCTCACTCGACCTGCAGCAGAAAATCCTCACGGTGATCCGCAAGCGCTCCGCGGCCGATGGGCCAGGTCCGCTCCCGGTGACCATCGAGGAGCAGAGTCTCGAGCCCGGCGATGCCCTGAAGGCCGAGATCGACTCCTTTCTCGACTGCATCCGCAGCGGCCGCGCACCGGTCGTTCCAGGGGAGGCCGGCCTCGTGGCACTCGAGACCGCAATGCGCATCACCGGCCAGGTCGAGCGCTCGCTGGCGCAGCGCAAGCCCGGGGCGAGCCGGTAGAATCCCTCGCGGCCACCGCAGCCGCAGCGACAGGCAGGTATTCGATGTCCGGCGAGCCAGAGCATTTTCGGCAGACACCCCGGCCCGTGACGGTGGCGGCCGTGCAGATGGCCTGCGGCTGGGACCGGCAGGCCAATATCACCCGCGCCGAACGCCTGGTGCGGGACGCCGCCGCGCGCGGGGCGCAGATCATCCTCCTCCCGGAGCTGTTCGAGACGCCTTACTTCTGCATCGAGCAGGACGTGCGCCACCTCGCGCTCGCCCACGAGCTCGCACGGGATCCCGCCGTGCAGCACTTCTCAGGCGTTGCGCGGGAGCTCGGCGTCGTGCTGCCGATCAGCTTCTTCGAGCACGCCGGCGCTGCACGCTTCAATTCCATCGCCATCCTCGACGCCGATGGCAGCAATCTCGGCGTGTACCGCAAGTCGCACATCCCCAGCGGGCCGGGTTATCAGGAGAAGAACTACTTCTCCCCGGGTGACACCGGTTTTCGGGTGTGGGATACGCGCTTTGCGCGCATCGGGGTCGGCATCTGCTGGGACCAGTGGTTTCCCGAGACCGCGCGCGTCATGGCTCTCCTGGGCGCGGAGCTGCTCTTCTTCCCGACGGCGATCGGCAGCGAGCCGCCGCCGGCGCTACCGGTCAATTCGCGCCACCACTGGCAGCGCACCCAGCAGGGCCACGCGGCCGCCAACCTGACGCCGCTCATCGCCGCGAACCGCTATGGGCTCGAGCGCTCGCTGCAGGATCCCGAGGGTCTCTACATCCGCTTCTACGGATCGTCGTTCATCGCGGACGCCACGGGCGCCAAGGTGGACGAGGCGCAGGAGGAAGGCGAGGCGGTGCTGACGCACACGTTCGATCTGACCGCGGTCGCACAGCTGCGCGACAACTGGTTCGTGTTCCGCGATCGGCGCCCCGACCTCTACGGACCGCTCACCTCGTTCGATGGCCGCGGCAGCGGTTGCTCGACCTGAAGTCTGCGATCGACCGCGCGGGCTGCCTCGCGCCTCAATCCAGCCCGCGCAGGAGCGCGAGGAGCTCGGCGGCGCGGCCGACGCATCTGTGCTTCGACGCGCGGCGGCATGCCTCGCGTCGCGCGCCGTCTCGCGGGAGCGATCACCGATGCCTTGCGGAGTACGAACTCGCCGTTGGCGTTGAGATGAAATTCCACGGCATCGCCCGGTGAGATTCGCAGTGCGGCGCGCACCTGCCGGGGGAGGGTAACCCGCCCCCCGTTTGTTATTCTTGTTGCCATGCGGCCGTCCTGCGTTGCCTTGCTGTCCGCCGGGGTAAGTGTAGTCCCGCCTTCCACGCTGTGATATCGGGCAGCGACTGAACTACCGCTTAACAATAAGTGCCCAGGTCGGGGCAGGAAAAGTGTTCCCGGCCGCAGGCGCCGGGAACTACCGAGGTTGGTGGAGGCGGGGAGAATCGAACTCCCGTCCGTAAGTCCTAGACTTCAGGTTCTACGTACGTAGCTCTCTCTTTGTTTCTCGCGCGACGCTACCCGAGGAGCAGGGAAGACGCCACGCCAGCGGCCAGTGACTCTTAACGCTCCGGCCTGTCCGCAACGCCGGAGCGCGATCCTGTGAACGCGTCCCCTGAACCGGTCGCACAGGCACGAGCCGGACAGAGGTCAGCTGCGATTAGGCAGCCAGAGCGTAGTTGTCGTCGTTGGCAACTATGAGTTGCAGCAGTATTTACGAGGGTACTGCGCCTCGGTACGCCCCTGAAGGTTCGCAACCCACGTCGAAACCGGTCGCCCCCATCAGGTTCACGCCTTCAGCATACCTCATGACGGCGCAGGCGGCGCTTTTCAAGCTGTCGCTGGCCGGAGCGGGCCGCGAAATGCAGGGACACCCGGGCTCCCGAGGGGCAACGTTCGAGTCCCAGATGCGGAGCGCGTGCGCCCGTTTTCAGGGCATACACCATCCGGTAAGGTGCCCGAGGTGACATAACCTCGCCAGGGAGGGTTGGGGATGCGTACTGAAGCTGTGCTGGGCCTCGTCGCCCTCAATGCTCTGTGGGGCGTCGCCGCGGCGGATACCGCACCGATCGGCCCGGGAGACCCCACCTGGGCCATCCGCAGCGTGCTCGGTTACACGAAGACCGGCGGCAATACCGACAACAGTGCCGGAAACCTCCTGTTCCGGGCAGCCCATGTCGTCGGCGACTGGAAGCTGCTCTTCGGATTCGATGGCCTCTATGGCTCGACCAAGGGTGAGACCACCGCGCAGGCCTGGGATGTACACCTTCAGGGCAACTACAACATCACGCCCCGGTTCTACTGGTACCTGGGCGGGCGCTACGACGATGATCGCTTCAGCGGTTTTGCCTACCAGGCGGCCGTGAAAACCGGTGCCGGCTACAAGTTCATCGATTCCGACGCCACCAAGCTCACTGCGCAGGCGGGCGCTGGCTACCGTCGCTTGCGCCCTGAGATCCTCGTGAGGGACGACATCGGCGGCGTCATCAGCCGCACCGAGCAACCCGAGCAGAGCGATGCAATCTTCGACGCCGGCCTCACCTTCGAGCACAACTTCAACGAGGCGACCAAGCTGCTCGCGGCCGCGACGGTGCAATCAGGCAAGGAAAACACGCTCACCAACGCGAGCGTCGCGCTGCAGGTGAAAATGACCGGCCGCCTCGCGCTCACGGCCGCCTACAGCCTGACCGACAACAGCAGCCCGCCGCCGGGCTCGGGCCGTCGCGACACGCTGACGACCCTCGGCCTGGTATACGAACTGAAAAACGAGAAACTTCCGCCGGAGTAACACCCGGCCGTGCCGCGGAAGAATCAGCCGCGCCGCAGCAGCCGCGCCTTGTCGCGCTGCCAGTCGCGCTCTTTTTCCACCGCGCGCTTGTCGTGTTGCTTCTTTCCCTTGGCGAGCCCGACCTGCAATTTGGCGCGTCCGTTCTTCCAGTACAGCTCGAGCGGCATCAGGGTGTAGCCGCGCCGCTCCACCGCGCCGATCAGCCGCTGCAGCTCGCTGTGATGGAGCAGGAGCTTGCGGGTGCGCACCGGGTCGGCCGTGACGTGCGTCGATGTGGTGGGGAGCGGTGAGAGGTGCGCACCGATCAGGAAAGCCTCGCCGCCGCGCAGATACACGTAGGCTTCCTTGAGCTGCGCCCGCCCGGCGCGCTTTGCCTTGACCTCCCAGCCCTGCAGCGCAAGTCCCGCCTCGAAGCGCTCCTCGATGAAATAGTCGAAGCGCGCCTTGCGATTCTCGGCGATCAGTCGGGGAGTTTCTGCGGCTTTGGCCATGAGGGGGGTGTCATGAAGGGGGTGTAATGGGACAATGCCGCGATGCGAGAGGTCAAGCGCTCGGCGCTGGTCAACAAGCCGCCGGCCGAGCTGTTCGCGCTCATCAACGACATCGAGAGTTATCCGCAGTTTCTGCCCTGGTGCACCCACGCGCGGGTGCTGTCACGCACGCCGACCGAGATCGTCGCCACCATCGGTGTCAGGCAGGGGCCGTTGCACGGGGAATTCACCACCCGCAACACGCTCGCGACCGACCGCAGCATCCACCTGCAGCTGGTGAGCGGGCCGTTCAGCATGCTCGAGGGGGAGTGGCAGCTCACGCCGATCGAGCCCGAGGGCTGCCGCGTGGAGCTCAATATGCGCTTTGCCTTCACCCACCGCCTCACCGGGCTGCTGTTCGAGCCGAAATTCGCCGCGACCCTCGGCTCGCTGGTGGACGCGTTCGTGGCGCGCGCTCGCTCGCTGCCGTGAGCGCAGCGTCGGGTGGGGGGGCGGGCGGCAAGCGCTGCACCGTCACCTTTGCCACCCGCGAACGGCAGTTTCTCTTCCGCGTCGAGCTGCCGGCGGACGCGCGCATCGCGGAGGCGCTTGCGGCGGCCCGGACGCTCGCGGCATCCGCAGAGCCCGCCGCAGAGATTCCCTGGGACTCTGCGAGCGTCGGTATCTTCGGCGAGCTGCGCTCGCGCAGCGATCCTTTCGCGGACGGCGACCGCATCGAGCTCTACCGCCCGCTCGAGCGCGATCCCCGCGAGCGCCGCCGCGAGCGCGTGCAGCGTGAGCGCCGTGGCGGCACTCACCGTGACAAGCCCATGCGACGCAGCAGCTCACCGAAGCGCTGATCGGAGCGCAATCCATCGAAGGCCGGCTCGCGAACGCCGGTGCGACAGCCGGATCGCAGTCGCGCTGTGCTTCGCGACCCGCCCGGCCGCTCAGATCTTCGGGAACTTCGAGATCGGCGCGCCCTCGTCGGGCGCCATCGGCGCGCTCTCGGGCACGTTGAGGCGCTCGAAGTGTGTCACCTTGTCGTCCTTGAAGTACACGACGAGGCGCCGCTCCGGCTGGGGGCGGTGGCGCCCGTTCTGGAAGTAATAGACGTAGTCCCAGCGGTCCTTGTCGAAGCAGTCCGGAACGAGCGGCGTGCCGAGCAGGTAACGCACCTGCGTGCGCGTCATCCCGACCTGGAGCTGATCGACGGTCTTCCCCTCCAGGTAGTTGCCCTGCTGAACGTCCATGCGATAGACGCAGCCGCCAAGCGCCGCGGCGATGAGCAGGGTGGCGAGCGAGAGAATGGGGAGGCGCATCGGGGTCCGTTGGGCGATAATCGGGGGCCGCATCATACCTGATCGCGGAGCTGCCCAGACTCTCGAGTGCCCGTGCTCCGCCGGAGGCCCACGTGGAAGGCAAGGACCTGCGCAAAGCGGGCTTGAAGGTGACGCTGCCGCGATTGAAGATCCTCGAGATCCTCGAGGGCAGCACCACGCGGCACCTGTCTGCCGAGGATATCTATCGCTCGCTCCTCGAGTCGAACGAGGACATCGGTCTTGCCACCGTGTACCGCGTGCTCACGCAGTTCGAAGCCGCCGGGCTCGTGACGCGCCATCACTTCGAGGACGGCATGGCGGTCTTCGAGCTCAACCAGGGCACGCACCACGACCACATCGTCTGTCTCGACTGCGGACGGGTCGAGGAGTTCATGGATTCCGGGATCGAAGAGCGCCAGACGGCGGTGGCCAGCAAGCTCGGCTTCACCATCCGCGACCACTCGCTGATCCTCTACGGGCACTGCCGGCGCGAGAACTGCCCCTACCGCACGCGCAAGCGCGCCTAGCGGTCTTCCCTCACCGGCGGCGCGCGGCGGGCGGCCGCGGCTGGCGCACCGTGTCCCCCTTGCCAGCCGCATCGGCCGCGCCAGCGCCGCGCGCTGCGCCCGCCGTGGGGCCTGGTGCCGCCGGTGACGAGAGCATCGCGGCCGAGAGCATGTCGCGCGCGTGCGCGCGCGCCTTGGCAGTGATCTCCACACCCCCGAGCATGCGTGCCAGTTCCTCGACCCGCTCATCCCCATCGAGCTCGGCGAGCGTGGTGCGTGTCGTGCGCTCGACGCTGAGCTTGGTGACCCGCAGGTGGTGGTGCGCCTGGCAGGCAACCTGCGGCAGGTGCGTGACGCAGAGCACCTGGCCGCGTACGCCGAGAGCGCGCAGCTCGCGCCCGACGATCTCGGCCACCGCCCCGCCGATCCCGGCGTCGACCTCGTCGAACACCATGCAGCGCGCTGCCTGGGCTGCGCATGCGACCTGCACCGCGAGCGACAGCCGTGAGAGCTCCCCGCCGGAAGCCACCTTGACGAGCGGGCGCGGCGGCGAGCCGGGGTTGGCGGTCATGCGGAACTCGATCTGGTCGATGCCATGCTGGGCCGGTTCCGGGTTGCCATCCTGCGTCACGTCCGCCTCGAAGCGACCCCCGGCCATGCCGAGGGTCTGCATGCGTGCACTGATGTCGCGCGCGAGCACGCGCGCCGTCGCCATCCGCTTGCCCGAGAGCTGCTGCGCCTGCGCGCGGTAGCCCTGCAGTGCTGCGGCGAGCTCGCGCCGCAGATCGGCGAGA
>DASQRV010000325.1:0-7663 GCA_035642735.1 Steroidobacteraceae bacterium | reverse complement strand
CTTCCCCGCTCGCGTACAGCACCGCGCGCGAGTGGGCCACGAAGGCGGCCACCTGCAGCAGCAGTGTCGACTTGCCGATGCCGGGATCGCCCCCGAGGAGGATCACCGAGCCGGGCACGATCCCGCCTCCGAGCACCCGATCGAGCTCCTGCGCCCCGCTCGCCACGCGGGTCGCGGCGGCCGCCAGCGCGACACCGGCGCTCAGTGACACCGCGGTTGCGGCTGAGGCGACCCGCGCGCCCGCGGCGCCTCTCTGCTCGAGCGAATTCCACGCGCCGCACAGTGGGCACTGACCCTGCCATTTCAGGGTCTCGCCCCCGCAGGAGCCACACACGAATGTGGGACTTGCGCGTGCCATCGGTGCGCCTTCAGTTCAACTTTGGGCTAGGATTCGCGGGCCGGCGGGAGCCGAAAGGCGCCTTTTGTGAACAAAGCCATTCGGACCGCCTGGCCGCGATGCTAGCGTATGTCGGCTCGATCGGGGACGGGAAAGTGACGCGTATCACAGTTTTTGGGCCACTGGCGGCGCAGGGCGCAGCATGAGCTTGCGAACCAAGCTGCGCTTCGTCGGGCTCTCTGATACCGGCAAGGTCCGCGAACACAACGAGGACACGATTGCGGTAGACCCGGACATTGGCTTGCTCGTGCTCGCTGACGGCATGGGTGGCTACAACGCCGGTGAGGTAGCAAGTGGCATCGCCGTGAAGACGATCGTCAATCTGGTGCGCGAGCACGTGGAGCGCGAAGACCTGTCGGTGGCCGACAGCGAGTCAGGGCTGTCGCGCCCCAAGATCATCCTGCGCGATGCCATCAACCGCGCGAACAAGATCATCTACCAGACCGCGCACACGCAGGCGCAGTGCGAGGGCATGGGCACCACGGTGGTGGCGGCGCTGTTCTTCGACAACAAGGTCACCATCGCCCACGTGGGCGATTCGCGCCTCTACCGCCAGCGCGGCGACAAGTTCGAGCAGGTGACCATGGATCACTCGCTGCTGCAGGAGCTGGTCGACCGCGGCTTCTATTCGGTCGAGGAGGCACAGCGGGCGGCGAACAAGAACTACGTCACAAGGGCGCTCGGGGTCGAGCCCCAGGTGGACGTGGAAATCCAGGAAGTGCCGGTGAGCAAGGGCGAGGTTTTCGTGATGTGCTCGGACGGCCTCTCGGATATGGTCGAGGACGAAGATATCCATTTAACCATAAACACCTTTAGTGCTAATCTGGATACGGTCGCAAAGCAATTGATTCAATTGGCCAATGACAATGGGGGGCGCGACAACGTGTCCGTGGTCATGGCACATATCCTGGATGCGTTCCCGGCGCGCACCAAGATTTTCGACAAGATCCTTGGCTGGTTCGGCTGACACGGGATAAAGGCAAACGCACATGGCTAGGTTGGTCTTGAGCCTGGATGGCCAGGTGATGGCGGAATACAACATGAACAAGGAGCGCTACACGATCGGGCGGCTCCCTGACAACGACATCCGCATCGACAATGCCGCGGTCAGCGGCCACCACTCGCTGATCATCAATATCCTCAACGACTCGTTCCTCGAGGATCTGAACAGCACCAACGGCACCTACGTCAACGGCAAGCTGATCAAGAAGCACGCGCTGCAGCATGGCGATGTGATCACCGTCGGCCACCACCAGCTGCGCTTCGTCGAAGACGACGAGCAGCAGGATGAGTTCGAGAAGACCATGGTGATCCAGCCCTCCGCGCGGCCCGTGGAGAAGCTGCGCACCGCGACTGCGACCGCCGACGCGGCGGGCGCCGGACCCTCGGCGACCGGACGATCGCGGACGCTCGGAGACGGCCGCACGCTCGGAGACGGCGCGACGGCGGTGAAGAAAGCGAAGCTGCAGGTGCTGTCGGGAGCCTTCGCGGGGCGCGAAGTCGAGCTCAGCAAGGCGCTCACCACGCTCGGCAGACCGGGCGTACAGGTGGCGGCCATCACACGGCGCGCCGACACCTATTACATCGTCCACGTCGACAGCGGCAAGGAGAACGACTTCCCGCTGCTGAATGGCACGTCGATCGGCGCCCAGGCGACGCGCCTCAACGACAACGACGTCATTCAGCTCGCCGGCGTCAAGATGGGGTTCTTCGTCAACTAGTCAGATTGGCCAAAATCGCCTGCGGCGATTTTGGCGGACATCGACTTCGTTGCCGCCGGCGAAAGGCGCGACTTTCGCCGGCTGCGCCCTGCCGACCCTCCGCGGCGATTTTGGCGGACATCAGCTTCGTCGCCGGCCCAAAAGGGCGGTGCGGACGCACCGCGGCCTGCGCCACGGTGACCTGCGGTGGCGCGCTCCGGCCGGGGTCCCCAAGAAATCATGCATCTTATCGATCGATGCGCGCCTGCTGGCGCGTCAAGCACGATTTCTTGGGCTGGCTTTAGCGCGGCTCGAGCGGCACGCGCGGGCTGACGCCGCAGAGGAGCTCGTAGGCGATCGTGCCGGCGTGCTGCGCGGCCTCCTCCACGGGCAGCCCCTCACCCCAGAGTACCACCGGCGTTCCGACGCGCACGCCGCTGAGCCCCGACACGTCCGCCGCCAGCATGTCCATGGACACCCGGCCCGCGAGCGGGGCGCGCGTGCCGTTCACCAGCACCGCGGCGCCGTTGGCGAAGCTGCGGTGCACGCCATCACCGTAGCCGGCCGCGACGATGGCGATCTGCGAATCGCGCAGTGCCACCCAGCTGCCGCCGTAGCCGACCGCCTCACCGCGGGCGACGCGCCGCACCGCGATGACCGAGCTCATGAATGTCATGACGGGCTGCAAGCCGAGGGAGTCCGCCGGGCAGTCGGCGAACGGCGATGCGCCATAGAGCGCAAGCCCCGGACGCACCCAGTGACACCCGAGGGGCACGGCGCCGAAGATCCCCGCGGAGTTGGCGATGCTCACCTCGAAGTCGAGGCCGTGCGTCGCTGCCCGGAAGCGCTCGAGCTGTGCACGCGTCACCTGATCGTCGCGCTCGTTGGCGCACGCGAGGTGCGTGAGCAGGCGCAGCTCGCGTGGCGCGGGCGCAAGGTCGCGGATACGTGCGAGCGCCGCGGCAAACTCGCGTGGTGCAAAGCCGAGGCGGTTCATGCCGGTGTCGATCTTCAGCCACAATGCGCAGCGCGCCGCGGCGGCGTCGGCGCGCTCGAGCAGATCGATCTGCGCGGCGTCGTGGACCACGAGGTCGAGTCCCTCGTACACTGCTTCGCCGAGCTCGGCCAGGCTGAACACCCCTTCGAGCAGCAGGATGCGCGCGCTGATGCCGGCGCGGCGCAGCGCCAGCGCCTCCTCCAGCCGCGCGACCGCGAGTGCATCGGCATCGCCGAGCGCGAGTGCCGTGCTCACGAGCCCGTGACCGTAGGCGTTGGCCTTCACGACCGCGATCACGCGCGCCCCGGCAGCGCGGGCGCGGATAACGCGGAGGTTGTGTCTGAGGGCGTGGCTATCGATGACGGCCCGGATCAGCGGCGTCACCGCAGCACGCCCTCCGCGTACGAGTCCGAGACGTAGTTGGCGAAGCGCGTGTACTGTCCCTGGAAGGTGAGCAGGAACGTGCCGATCTCGCCGTTACGATGCTTGACGAGGTCGATCTCGGCGATGCCTTTCTTCGTGGTGTTGCGGTCGTAGACTTCTTCGCGGTAGATGAGGAGGATCATGTCCGAATCCTGCTCGAGACTGCCCGAGTTGTGAGAGGCAACACCATCCGCCAGCCAGCAGGCAGGTCCTGGAACCGTCAGATCGAACACGTCCTCTTCGCCCTCTGCCGTGATGGCAACGATTCGATCCCACAACAAGTCAGATGACTCCTGCGCTGCGGGAGAATCCGGGAGCTCCGCACCACTCGCGGTGGGCGCGTGCCCGGGAGCGAACTCGACTGCGCGGTCTGCTGCAACGGCTTCCCTTCGCAATGCGTCGACGTCGGCATTTGCCCGCACGCCACGCAGAGCTTCGGCGAGCAAAGCCGCGGACTCGCGCCGCGGGCCGAATGCCCCGACCTCCTGCAGGAAGGCCCGCTGCGATTCGGTGCCGCTCACATACACCATGTAAACCGGGCGGTAGTGGCCGACCTTGACCGTATGGGTGCGCGAGAGGATGCCGAGACGCAGAAGCAGTGCCGCCACATCGTCCGCGAGACGACGACTGCAGGTTGTAAAGCCGACTTTGTGACCACCGCTGCGGCCGGGCTGGCACGGAGAAATCGTCCCGTCGGTCGCCCAAAGATGGCGCAGCAGCAGGGCTATCTGGCTGTTCGGCAGCGAGAATACCTCGGCGGGCAGGTGCTTCTGGTGCGAGCGCTGGCCGAAGATGCCGAGGTCCTTGAGCCACTTCCCGACCCCGACCGGGGACCAGCGATTGCCGCTGCCGGTGATCAGGAGCTGGCACCAGTTCCCCGCACCGTCGTTACGGGTCACGCGGCAACCGAACATTTCGGCGGCACCACGCACCGCCGCACTGTTTTCCTCGGACCCGGTCGTGTAGCGCAGCGGCTGGTGGTCCGGATAGCTTCCATCGCCAACCAGATGTGCGAGAAGCACCACCCAGTGATCCGGCCACCGCTTCGGTTGAGCGGGTTCCGGTACCCGGCGTGCGAGCGCGAGGCGATCCCCCACCTTGAGGTCACCCACGGTCGTCCAGCCCGCCAGCGCCATCAGACGGTGCTCGCTGGTCGCGCGGATCGAGCGACCGCCGGCGAGCTCGACTTTGAACACGGGACGGCGGCCGACTTTCCAGACCTTGTCGGCGCGAGCGGCGATCAGTTGCTGTCGATCGTCTATCGCCCAGACCTCAGGCTCGGTGTCGACGAGCCCGGCGATGGGCACGCGCCGTCCGTCCGTCAGACAGACGAGGGTGTCGCCGGTCACGCACTCGCGCAGATCCGACATGACCGGCTTCTTGTGCTCGCGCTGCTCGACCGCGCGATTCAGCTGGGAGAGCGCGATCACCGGTACCTGCATCTCCTTGGCGAGGGCCTTGAGGCTCCGGGAGATCTCGGCGATCTCGGTAGCGCGGTTCTCCTTGGTGCCCGGCACGTGCATGAGCTGCAGATAATCGACGACGATCAGACTCAGGCCGTGCTCGCGCTTGACGCGCCGGGCGCGGGCCCGGAGCTCGGTCGGATTCAGTGCCGGGGTCTCATCGACGAAGATCTTCGCCTCCGACAGCTGGCTGGTGGCGCTCGTGATCCGCACCCAGTCCTCATCCGAGATCTTGCCGCTGCGCAGGCTGTTGAGCGGCACACCGCCGATCGAAGCCAGCATGCGGGTAATGACCTGTTCGGAGGGCATTTCCATGCTGAAGATCGCCACCGAGGCGCGCGTGCCGGGATGCACGGCGGCGTATTCCGCCATGTTGACGGCGAGCGTGGTCTTTCCCATGGAAGGACGCCCGGCGATGATCACCAGGTCCCCGGGACGGAGGCCGCCGGTAATCTTGTCGAAGTCGGTGAAGCCGGTGGGGAGCCCGCGGAGCTTGTCGGGATTGTTGTGCCACTCGTCGATCTGATCGATGACACCCGGGAGGAGCGTACGCACCGACACCGCGCCCTCGCGGCGGCGGAAGGTGCCCTCGGCAATCTCGAACACGCGTTGCTCGGCGCGATCGACGAGCGCGCGCGCGGTCTCGCCATCGTTGTTGAACACCGCCGCGGCGATGTCGGTGCCGGCGCGAATCAGCTGACGCAGCAGCGAGCGCTCGCGCACGATGTCGGCGTAGGCACGTGCGTTTGCTGCACTCGGTGTGTCGCGCGCAATGGAGCTGAGGTAGGCGAGTCCGCCCGCGGCCTCCAGCTGCCCGGTACGCTCGAGCTGCTGCGAGACCGTGACCACATCGCACGGCTTGCCATCGCCCACGAGGTTGGCGATCGCCTCGAAGATCAGTTGGTGGTCGGGACGGTAGAAGTCTTCCCGGGTCACCGCATCGGCGACGTTGTCCCAGGCGGCGGCATCGAGCAGCAGGCCACCGAGCAACGCCTGCTCCGCCTCGACCGAATGGGGCGGCGCAGGCGCATCGATCAGCGAGATGGGGGCTGTGTCCCCGCGGGTCTGGGCGCTGCCGGCCACCGCGATCCGCCGCCGGGAGCTACTCTTCCGCGACGATCGTCACCTGCACCGGCACATCCACATCGGCGTGCAGGTGCAGATTGACAGTGTGCTCGCCCACCATGCGCAGCGGCCCGTGCGGCAGGCGCACCTCGCTGCGCTCGATCTGGAAGCCGACGCGGGTCAGCTCCTCGGCGATGTCGCTGGTACCGATCGAGCCGAAGAGCTTTCCTTCCGTGCCGGCCTTGGCATGGAGAGTGAGCTTGAAATCCTTCATCGCCACCGACCGCTCCTCGGCGGAAGACAGATGCTCGCGCGCCACGCGCACGAGCTCGGCGCGGCGCGCCTCGAAGCGCGCGATATTGTCGGGGGTGGCCAGCGTCGCCTTGCCCTGCGGCAAGAGGAAATTGCGGCCAAAGCCCGAACGTACCTTCACGCGATCGCCGATGTTGCCGAGGTTGGCGACCTTCTGCAGCAGAATGACTTCCATCGCTGTAAGCCTTTAGTGCTGATCGGTGTACGGCAGGAGCGCCAGGAAGCGCGCGCGCTTGATCGCGACCGCGAGCTGCCGCTGGTAGAAGGACTTGGTCCCCGTGATGCGGCTCGGCACGATCTTGCCGGTCTCGGTGATGTAGCCCTTGAGTATTGCCAGGTCCTTGTAATCGATCGACTTCACCCCTTCGGCGGTGAAACGGCAGAACTTCTTACGACGCGAGAAGCGGCTGCCGCCGCCACCGGGTCCTCTGGACATTGCCATGAATCTTTCCCTCGAGATGAGTTTAGTGCAGTGAGGCCGGGAGCGCTCGCCCCTCAGGCGCCCTCGACGAGGGTGTCTTCCTCGTCGGCGGGTGCCGCGCCCTCATCACGCGTGCGCTCGCGACGCTTGCCGCCACCCTCGCCTTCCTCGTCGGCGGCCTTCGCCATCGGGGAGGGATCGGTCACGGCAGCATCCATGTTCACGACCAGGTGACGCAGCACGGCGTCGCTGAAACGGAAGGCGCCGGTGAGCTCATCGAGGATCTTCTGGTCGGTCTCGATGTTCATCAGCACGTAGTGCGCCTTGTGCACCTTCGAGAGCGGGTACGCCAGCTGGCGCCGGCCCCAGTCCTCGAGGCGATGCACGCGGCCGCCGCCGGCGGCAATCATGCCCTTGTAGCGCTCGATCATCGCGGGCACCTGCTCGCTCTGATCCGGATGCACCAGGAATACGATCTCGTAATGCCTCATCAAATGCTCCTTTCGGATTAACGCCGCCCGGAAGTGGAGGCTTGCCCGGTGCAGCAAGGAGATACGCGGTGACCCCCAGTCCGGTCGGTCGCCACGCCCCTGATTAAAAAGGGGCGCGCAGCATACTGAAAGGGGCCCGCCGCCGCAATGCCGGAAAGCCGCGCGAGGCTTGTGAAACAGCGGGTTGAGACTTTAGCCGCGGGAGGGCGAGCGATCCGAGCCACCCCTGGGCCGGGGTTCGAGCGGGGTGGCTCCGCCGCCTCAACCGCCGAGGTGTTCCTCCACCTGCTGCCAGGCGAACTCCGCGGTGGCACGGGCCATGGCGCCCGCCTCGCGGGCATGGCGGCTCGCGGCCGTCCCTTCCACCACCCGCTTCATGATGCCCTGGCGGATA
>DASQRV010000324.1:0-9727 GCA_035642735.1 Steroidobacteraceae bacterium | reverse complement strand
CGTCGCGGTGCCGTTGCCGTTCGTGTCGCCTTGCTCCGTGCCGATTTCCGCGTTTGACGGCAATGTACTATTCTTGCTCCGGCACCGAGACCCTTCGGAGACGACGCTCGTTGATTCTCAGGCCGGTGGCGCGCTGCATGGACGCTCACGCGAGCAGCCGTGAATCGGCCCAGGGGAGAAAAGAATGAAAGCGATGTCTGCAGTCTCGCTGGTCCTCACGATGTTGGCGTCAGCCACTCCCGGCAACGCCGTCGCCGACCAGACCGACAGCGACCGCGCGACCGCGCGCGGCGACATTCTCCAGGAAATCGTCGTCACGGCCGAAAAGCGCGTGTCCACCGTGCAGGACACGCCCATCGCCATGACGGCGCTGTCGGGCGCGCAGATGCGACAGTTGGGCATCACGAGTCTCAACGATGTCATCCAGGAGGTACCCGGCATCTCGGTGCGCACGGCCGGTCCCGGTCAGACCGAACTCGAGATGCGGGGCCTGTCCTCTTCGGGAGGCGCCGCGCCGACCGTCGGCTTCTATCTCGATGACTATCCCCTGAGTCCACCAGCCGCGGCCCTGAATGGCAAGGTGGTGGTCGATCCGGACCTGTACGACCTGAACCGTGTGGAGGTTCTTCGTGGACCGCAGGGAACCCTCTACGGCGCGGGCTCCATGGGCGGTACCGTCAAACTGGTGACCAACGCGCCGCAGCTCGGCGAGTTCAAAGGCACCGCCGACGTCTTTGGCTCGGGCACGGTCGGCGGCGGCTTCAATCGCGGCGGCAACCTGATGCTGAATGTGCCGCTGGTGAGCGATGCGCTCGCGCTGCGAGTCGTGCTCACGGACAAGTATACCGACGGCTGGATCAACCGGGTCGTGCTCGGGGAACAGTTTCCTGTTCCGACCAATCCCGGGCCCTGCGGCCCCGGCTGGCCCGGTTGTACGCGCGGCGACGTGACGGCGGTGACGCCCGAGGAGGTCGTGCCGCGAATCAACTGGTCACGCCTGCAAGGCGGGCGCGCGAGCCTGCTGTGGCAGCCGGTCGAGGCGCTGCAGATCAACGGCGTCTTCATGTATCAGAAGATCGACATGGGCGGTTACAGTCAGTACGACCTGCCGCCGGGGATACCCGATGCACACTTTCAGCCATTCAACGTGAGCGAGCCGATCTACGACATTTTCCGGCTCTACGGGCTCACCATCACTTACGACATGGGCTTTGCGCAGCTGACCTCGGCGAGCTCGTACTACACGCGTGAGGAAAATCAGACCCAGGACGACTCGGAGGCACTCTACAGCGTCGTGGGCCTGTTCGGCGCGTCCATCCCGACCTTCTACAACATACCGTTCAACGAGACCGATAACACCCAAGTGTTCACCCAGGAGATCCGCCTGGCCTCCAAGGGCGGCGGCCGGCTGCAGTGGATCGGCGGCGTGTTCTACCAGGATTTCAAGTCTATCTTCAGTGAGTACAATGCATCGGAGGAGCTCGCCTTCATCTCGGTCGGCGGAGCCGCCGCCAATCCAACCGGGATCATCTATCAGGCATACAACCCCTATCACATCAAACAATACGCGCTGTTCGGCGAAGGCACGTACGCGCTCACCGACTCGCTGAAGTTGACCGCCGGTATACGCGGCTACAAATACAACAGCAGTGCCGACCTGGAGACCTCGGGCTTCGCCACGAGCTCGGGCAACGCGGGGACGACGCTCAATACCTTCACGCAGTCAAACAGCGGTGCGAATCCCAAGGTCACGCTCTCCCATGAAAGCAACCACCAGCTGACCGTGTACGCGACCATCGCGCGTGGCTTCCGGCCGGGCGGCATCAATCAGCAGATTCCCGCGAGCATCTGCACCATCAACACCGAAACGTACGGCCCCGACAGCATCTGGAACTACGAGATCGGCGAGAAGGCGCGCCTGCTCGATAACCGCCTCGTCGTGAACTCAGCGTTCTACTACATTCACTGGAACCAGGTGCAGCAGGTCATCAACCAACCGTGTGGCTATCCGCTCACCTTGAACGCTGGCACCGGGGCTTCCTATGGTCCCGAACTCGAGCTCACGGCGCAGCTCGCACCCGCCTGGACGTTCACGTTCGCCGGTACCTACACGCATGCGACATTGACCTCGGTGAACCCGGCGGTCAGTGCGGCAGATACTGCCCTGGTTCCGGGGCTCAATATCCTGAACATCCCGAAATACACTCAGACTGCCTCGATCAACTATGCGCAGCGGGCTTTCGGTGACTTCGATTTCACGGCGCGGCTCAGCAACTCGTTGGTAGGGCCGATAACCGATATCCAATACACCTACGCCACGCTCCCTTCCTACAATCTGGTCGCGTTGCGCTTCGGATTGGTGGGCAAGCAATTGTCAGCTTATCTGTTCGGCGACAACCTGACCGACAAGCGAGCCGCGCTCGGCATCAACACGACGGCGTTCGCCTGGACAACTCCGTCGCTGGTGCGGGTCGTGACCAATCAACCGCGAACCATCGGCGTCGAGGTGGGTTACAAGTTCTGAGCAACCGCTGGCCCTGGCAGGTCGGAGCTCGAACCCTCGCCTGCTCTCTGTCGAGCCTTGGGTTCAACACCTGCGCTCTCGGGCGCGTTCGTGTTGGATCCGCGCGACCGAATTCACTCGAAATTCGGCGTTTAAGATATTGTTTTGACGTTGGAAATGGGGAGATGTGGAGCGGAAGGGGATCGAACCCTCGACCTTCGCATTGCGAACGCGACGCTCTCCCAGCTGAGCTACCGCCCCACCGCGGCGCGCGATTCTAGCATCGCGATCCCACAGCTCCAATGGGGGACTTCAACGGCAGCGCGCCGATGCGGCTATGATCGCTCCTGAGGGATACCGCGCCTCTGGCAGGAGAAATCGCCATGCTGCCCCTCGGTGGGCGCGCTCCGGAATTTACGCTGCCGGATCAGGACGATCAGAGCGTCTCGCTGAGCAATCTGCTTCGCCGTGGACCGCTCATTCTCTACTTCTACCCGGCGGACTTTACGCCGGGGTGTACGCGTGAGGCCTGCCTCATGCGTGATCTGCACGGCGAGCTCGAGCAGGCAGGACTGAATCTCGCCGGCGTGAGTCCGCAGAAACCGGCCACCCACCGCCGCTTCCGCGACACGTACCACTTGGCGTATACGCTGCTCTCCGACGTGGAAAAAGTCGTCATCTCCATGTACGACGTGCGCGGGCCGCTCGGTATCGGTGTGCGCCGTGCCACCTACCTGATCGACCAGGCGCGCTACGTCCGCGCCGCGGTGCTGGCGAACTTTCGCATCAGCGAGCACGAGGCGTTCGTGCGTCGCGCGGTCGCGCTCAACGCCGGCCGCGCGACGCTCCGCGAACGCACTACGAGCTGAGGCGCTGTCACAACCTGAAGCGCGCCAGGTGAGCGCGGCCGACTGTGGGTACGCTGACCACGTAGATGACGTCGGCATCGTCGGCCGCGGCATCAGCAGGCGGGCTGCCGGTGAGTTCCTGCACCATCTGTGGCAGCGCCGCGCCGCTCGCAACGATCAGAATCGTGCCGCCCGCGTGCTCGCGCAGAGCGCGAGCCGCGGTCGCACGCGCCTCCGGCGCACGAAATACCACCGGCGCGCGGTGCATGCGCTCGATGAGCGGAGCGGCGGTCTGCTCGGCGCGCCGGTCCGCGCTCTCGTAGATGCCATCGAGCCGCCCTGCCCCCCGGACCTCCTCGCCGAACATATGCGCGAGACGCTCGGCGCGCGCCTCGCCTTCGGGCGAGATCGGCGGATCGTCGATCGTGCCGACATTCTTTTCTGCCGGGTGGACGAGAAACACCACCGTGGTGGTCGCAGTGTTGTAGAACGCCCAGCCGAGCGCGAACACGACTGCGGCCGCCAGCAGACCCAGGTAAACCGGTACCAGAAACGGTCGCCGATGGCGCGTGATGCCGGGTGGCTCCATGCGGCAATGATATCGTCGCGCTGCCCGCGCGGCAGACCGGGCTGCTGCTGCGCATCACGGCGCGGTGCCCGCGCATTTTTTCCCTCGGCTCGGTAATCTGCGCCACAGCCGAACGCAACAGGCAGCGAGAGATCAGTGCCACAGGCCGGGCAGACCACCGTCATACGACGCATCCTCGAGCGGCGCAGCCAGCAGCTGGCGGGCACGCACGAGGAAACGACGGCCACTATTGCGGTCATGCTGCGTGTACTGCCGCCGCCGAAGGCGCTGCTGGTGTGTCAGGATCCGACGCTGCGCCGGCGGCTCGAGCAGCGCATCACCGCCTGTATGCTCGAGTGCGAAGCGGTGCTCGATGAGCAGGAGGCGCTGCACCGCTGCGCGAGCGAACCTCGCGCGGTCGTGGTGACCGACAGCCTGGAGTTGATCCGCCGCCTGCGTGCGCGAACGACGCAGCGTCCACCGTTCATGGTGTACGTCGCCGAGCTCGATGAGCCCGCCAAGCGTGCCGCCGGACTCACCGCCGGTGCGGATGACTGCATCGCGCGGCGCGCCGCGGAGCGCGAGCTGGACGCGCGCCTCGCCTCCGCGCGGCGCATCGCCGAACTGGAGACAGTGCTGCGCGTCACGCTCGCCGAGAACCGCAAGCTTTCCGCCACGGATGATCTGACACGCGTCGCCAGCCGCCGTTTCTTCAGCAAGCACTTTCCGCGCGAAGTGGAGCGCGCCGCGCGTTACGGCCGCGCGCTCTCGCTGATCCTGTGCGACATCGATCTGTTCAAGAGCATCAACGATTCGCTCGGGCACACCGGTGGCGATCAGGTTCTGAAGCAGTTCGGCGCACGGCTGCAGAAGCAGCTGCGCAGAGGCATCGACTGGGTGGCGCGTATCGGCGGCGAGGAGTTTGCCGTGATCCTGCCCGAGACCGGCTACGAGGCGGCGCTGGAGGTCGCGCGCAGGCTGCGCGCGGCGATCGCGCAGCCGCGCTTCAGCAGCGAGGGAAAAAGCATCGCCGTCACCGCGAGCTTCGGCCTGTGCGGGCTGGATCGCGTGCCGGCCGGCGAGCGACACCTCGCGGAGCGTGTCCTGAAGATCGCCGACGCCGCGCTCTACCGCAGCAAGCACTCGGGTCGTAATCGTGTCACGGCAACCATCTTCAACGCCGGCGGCGAGTGAGTTGCCGGGCACGCTCGCGCTCGCGAGCGCGGCGGTTGGCGAAAACGCGCTCAGCACGACGCAAGCCCTTGCGTGGCCTCGGCGTTTGCGGCCGGCGGCACCGTCTGTCCACATGGTTATGCACAAATTCTGTGGATAACTACCGGGGGTGGAAACGCGCCGGACCTTGTGTGAGACTGCTCATCTTTCGCTTCGCGGGCGCGAGATGAAGAAGACAGCCAGCGAAAACGGTCCTCCGGCTGAATCCCCCGAGCGGGTACGCCTGCAGGCCGACGTCGCCAAGCAGCGCGTGCGCATCGCGAAAGATGAGCTCAAGCGCGCACGCAAACGCCTCAAAGAAGCCAAACGGGAGGCCAAACGTGCCCGCAAGCTCGCCGCGGCCGCGCGCAAGGCCTGGAAGCGCGCGCGCCGTGCGAAGAAAAATGACTCGGGGAAGAATGCCGGGACCGAAACGGCCAGAGCGCGTGCTGAGCGGAAGGCGCGCGCTCGGGCAACCGGCCCCGCGCGGCGGGCTCGGCATCGCCGGCGAGCCCTCATCCGGCGCCGCGCGGCGCGGCGTGTGCGGGCGAGGCCCGTGCTCGCGAAAGCCGTACGCGCGAAACCCGCACTCGCGAAGCCCGCACTCGCGAAGCCCGTGCGACGTCCGAGGCGCGGCGCGATCCGCCGAGCTCCGCCAGTCCGCCGTTCGGGCACCACGGCCGCGCGCGGGGCGCGAGCTGCGCGCTCGGGTGTGCCCGCGCGACGGGTGGTGCGCCGGCGCTCACGGGCCACCGTCGCCGGCGGAGCGGCTGGAATCACGGCCGTGCCGGCCGTACCGGTGGCCGCTCGCATCACCACTGCACCCGTGCCGGTGCCTGAGGGCACGCCCGGGCTCGACAACGCGACCGTCACAACGACGCCAGAGCCGGCGTCCTGAAATACAGTGCGCAGCGCGCCACGGACGCGGGCGCGCATTTGCAACCGCGGTGAACGCGGCGACCAGGACAGGGGGTTTAGTCCATGCACGATGAGTTCAGCGAAGAACCCGGCCACGTGCAGCACAAGGCGGCAGCCGTTGCCCATCGCACACCGTCCGCACCCTCCAGCTCGCGGATGTGTGCGGCCTACCTCGCCGGCATCGATCAGCTGCTCGATGCGCAGCGCCGCGAGGCGGCGTTGCGCGAGGCACTCGACCTGCCGAGTATCGCGGTCGCGCTCGCTGATCCGCGACTGGGCTCCTCGCGCGAGCAGGTGATGAAGTGGTGCCAGGAGTGGATCCGTCCACCTGGCGCGGAGCGCGATGCTCACGGTCTCGACTACGAACACCTCGCGCGCAACATCGCTGAGCGCGTGGCGCAGTCTGCCGAACCGGATGGGGTGCCGATGCGGGCACTGCGTCGCCTGCAGTTGCGCCGGCACGCGCGCACCGCCCCGCGCGGTTTTCGTGCCCGGCACGCCGCCGATCTGTCGCCGCGCGAGAGTGAGGCCTTCGACATCTGCATGGCTCTGACTGAGGCGGCGAGGCGCTGGTACGCCCGCAATGCCTGTCACGATCCCACCGTGCAGGCGAATCTCGCGCGCCTCGCCGTTCTGCGCTGAGGGCCGCTTGCCCCCGGCAACGAGCCGCGCTCTGCCTCGTGCAATGAGCCACGCCGTGGCAGCCGCTTGCGCGTGCCGGTGAGGTTTTTGGGCGAGCATCGCGTGCTGAATGGCCGTTCAAATCGCGTGCGACGTGCGGTGTTCGTACGCGCCGTCCCGTAGATCACTGTTATTGCGGGAGTTTCGCGCGCGCCCCGCGCATTCCTTGCGCGGCGTGCAGGCTTTGTGGAATATACCGCCGCGGGGAACATCCACGAATATTGAGTGCGCGTTCAATGCCACACTCAAGCAGCATGCAACGAATTCTCCCGGCGGAGCGGGGCTCGCGTCCACCGCTGCGCGTCGGCATCGTGCTCGCGCATCATTTCACGCTCTCGGCGTTCGCGGTGTTCGTCGATCATCTGCGGCTCGCCGCCGATGAAGGCGACCGCAGCCGACCGCTGCACGTGCAATGGTCGATCATGGCGAGCCGTCCCGAGGCGGTGCCGGCAAGCTGCGGTGTCATGCTGCAGCCGACCCATCCCCTGCTCGCGCCTGAAACTCTCGACTATGTGGTCGTGATCGGCGGGATCCTGCACGCCGGGCCGCAGATCGATGAAGCGACGACACGCTACCTGCGTGAGGTGGGCGTGACCGGTGTGCCCCTCATCGGTATCTGCACGGGCAGCTTCATTCTCTGTCGCGCGGGACTGATGAAAGGCCGCCGCTCGTGCGTGAGCTGGTACCACTACCAGGACTTCATCGAGGCCTTTCCCAACCAGGAGGTCATCGCCGATCGGCTGTTTCTCTCCGACGGGCCGCGCATCACCTGCGCCGGCGGCGCCGGAGCCGCGGCCCTCGCAACCTATCTCATCGAGCAGCACCTCGGCCGCGCGGTCGCGCAAAAGGCGAGCCAGGTGCTGCTGTTCGACCGTACCCGCTCGGGCAGCGAGGCCCAACCGCATCCACCGCTTTCCGAGAGCGTGACCGAGCCGCGCGTACGGCGGGCACTGTTGCTCATGGAGCAGAATCTCGCGCGTCCCATCGCGGTCGCGGCGGTGGCCGCCGAGCTCGGTCTTTCGGCCCGCCAGCTCGAGCGTCTTTGCCGGCAGCACGTTGGGATGGGTCCCGCCTCGCTCTATCGGCGACTGCGCATGCGCTATGCCAACTGGTTGATCGAGAACACCGATCGGTCCGTGACCGACATTGCCAACGAGGCGGGCTTTGCCGACTGTGCGCACTTCTCGCGCCAGTTCAAGGATGCCTACGGACTCTCACCCACGAGTCGGCGTCTGCAGCCGCAGCGCGCCGCCAACGGCGATCATGCGCGCGCACGGGTTTTCGAGTAGTCGCCACCCCCGCTGCAGCCGCGGCAGCCGCGGCTCGCCTGCGGTCGTAGAAAAACAACAAAGCTGCGCGGACGCGCGCGTACCAGCTACCTGACGTGTATATTCAATCGCAACGTCGGGGCGTCAGATCCAATCGGTCAGGGGCAGGCATGTCGGCGCAGCCGTGATGCCGGATTTGGGGAGGCAGACCAATGAAATCGAAAATCTCGTACGCCGTCGCAGCCATCCTTGGGGGAACGTCAGTTGCGGCCTCCGCTCAGGAGCAGGCGGCCAGTACGGAAACCACCGCGAGCGAGGGCATCGCCGAGGTGATCGTCACCGCGCAGCGCCGCAGCGAGAACATGCAGAATGTGCCGATCTCCATGCAGGCGCTCACGGGCGAGACGCTGAAGCAACTCAACATCCAGACTTTCGACGACTTTATCAGGTTCCTACCGAACGTGACCGCTGCCAGCAACGGACCGGGGCAGAACGAGGTGTTCATGCGCGGCCTGAGCGCGGGCTCGCAGGCGAGTCAGGGCAGCGGCTCCACAGGCCTGTGGCCGAATGTCGCCATCTACCTGGACAACCAATCCGGTCAGCTGCCGAATCGCAACCTCGATATCTACGCCGCCGACATCGACCGTATCGAGGTGCTGGCGGGGCCCCAGGGCACCCTCTTCGGTGCCGGCGCCCAGGCGGGCGTGATCCGCTACATCACCAATGCGCCGAAGCTCGATCGCACCGAGGGGAATGTCACGGCCAGCTACGGCGTCACCGCTCACGGTGATCCGAATACCGCCGTGCAGGCGGTGCTGAACCTGCCCCTGATCGAGAACACCATGGCGGCACGAGCGGTGATCTACAGCGACCGCCGCGGCGGATATATCGACAACGTCCCGGCGACCTTCACGCGCAAGAACACCGATATCGGCATCAGTTTCGCCGGCTACGCGGCTAACGCCGCCGGACAATGCCCCGATGGCTTGCCGAACACCGGCTACTGCGTGCCGCCTGGCAGCCCGGTGGCCAACAACAATCTGATCGCCGCCAACAACATCAACCCGGTCACCTACCAGGGGATACGCGCAGAGCTGCTCTACAAGTTCAGCGACGACTGGGACCTGCTCGTCTCACAGTCGTACCAGGACATGCACTCGCAGGGCGTGTTCTACCAGCAGCCCTTTGCCTCGGACGGCGCGCCGCTGCAGCCCCTGCAGGTCACCCTGTTCAATACCTCCTACAACAAGGACAAGTTCGAGAGCACTGCCTGGACAGTGAATGGAAAATTCGGCGATATAAAGGCGGTGTACACCGGTGGCTACCTGGTGCGGAACGTCGATCAGACCGGTGATTACACGAACTACGCGCGCGGCGTTTATGCCGACTACTATCAATGCTACGGTCCAACCTCTTACAACACAGGGCCGCCGCTCGCGTCCACCTGCTACTCGCCGAGTGCCTTGTGGCACTCTGTCGAGCAAAACAAGCACTTCCAGAACGAGCTGCGCTTCAGCACGCCGGATGGGTGGCGCCTGCGCGGGATCGTCGGCGCGTTCTGGGGAGACAACAAGCTGTACGATCAGAGCGCCTGGATGTACAAGGAACTCCCGCCGTGCACTACGAACGATCCGCCCGGCACCGGGGGCAACAGGGGGTGCCTCTCGAACGTCGGCACGATGCCCGGCACGACCGTCCAGAACCCCGGTGTGCAGGGCGATCACGTGTC
>DASQRV010000323.1:0-4403 GCA_035642735.1 Steroidobacteraceae bacterium | reverse complement strand
TTGCCGCAGCGCGCCGCGGGCTGTGGAGTGACGCGCGCCGCCGCCTGCGTGGCAACCGCGCGGCAAGCGCCGCGCTCGTGCTGCTCGCGCTGGTCGCGGTCGCGGCGCTCGTGGCGCCGGCCGTGAGTCCCTGGGGCTATGACAGCCTCGACTGGCAGCACCTCGCGCAGCCGCCTGCGCTCACGGCGGCACACTGGCTCGGCACCGACCGGCTCGGACGCGATCTCCTCGTGCGCACGCTGTACGGGGTGCGGCTGTCGCTGCTGCTCGCCGTGCTCGCGAGCGCAGTGAGCCTCCTGATTGGTGTGTTGTGGGGAGCCGTGGCGGGACTTGCCGGCGGACGGGTCGATGGGGCGATGATGCGCTTCGTCGACGTGTTGTATTCGTTGCCGTACCTGTTCGTCGTGATCATTCTCACAACGCTTTTCAGGCGCGGCAGCCTCATCGTGCTGGCGCTGGCGCTCGCGGCGGTCGGCTGGCTGACCACGGCGCGCATCGTGCGCGCCCAGACGCTGGCGCTGCAGCGGCGCGAGTTCATCCAGGCGGCACGCGCCCTCGGGGTGCCCCCGCAGTCGATCCTGCTGCGGCACATCGTGCCGAACGTGCTGGGTCAGGTGACGGTCTACGCGACGCTGATCGTGCCGCAGATGATCCTGTTCGAGAGCTTCCTGTCGTTCCTCGGCCTCGGAGTACAGGAGCCGCAGGCGAGCCTCGGCAATCTGATCTTCGCCGGCGCGCAGGAGATGGAGTCCGCGCCCTGGATGCTGCTGGTACCGGCAGCGGCCCTGGTGCAGCTGCTGCTGTGTCTGAATCTGCTCGGAGACGGCCTGCGCGATGCCTTCGATCCCCGCGAGCCCTGAGACTTCCGCCGCCACGCCGGTGCTGAGCCTGAGCGGGCTCAGCGTTACGTTCGACACGCCGCAGGGGCACGTGCGTGCTGTGCAGGACGTGACGCTCTCGGTGTCGCGCGGGGAGTGCCTCGGGGTGGTCGGCGAATCGGGCGCCGGCAAGAGCCAGCTGTTCCTCGCGGTCCTGGGGCTGCTGGCCGCGAACGGCAGGGCGGCGGGCAGCGCGCGGCTCGGAGAGCAGGAACTCCTCGGGCTTGCGGCGGCGAAGCTCGATCGGATACGCGGAGCCAGGGTCGGCATGGTCTTCCAGGACCCGATGACTTCGCTCACACCGCATCTCACGGTCGGAGAACAGCTCAACGAGGTGCTGCGCCGCCACGCGGGACTCGCCCGTGGCGCAGCTCGCCAGCGCGCGCAAGCGCTGCTCGAGCGCGTGCACGTGAGCGATGCCGGGCGGCGCCTCGCGCAGTATCCGCACGAGCTCTCCGGCGGCATGCGCCAGCGCGTGACGATCGCACTGGCACTCGCCGGCGAGCCGCAGCTGTTGATCGCGGATGAGCCGACCACCTCGCTCGATGTGACCATCCAGGCACAGATCCTGGCGCTGTTCGCGGAGCTCAAGCGCACGCGCGCCCTGAGCCTCGTGCTCATCACGCACGACCTGGCAGCGCTCGCCGGCGTCGCGGACCGCGTCGCCGTGCTGCGCCAAGGCCGGCTCATCGAGAGCGGCCCGGTCGCAGCCGTGCTGAAAGCACCACGCGAGCCTTACACTCGTGAGCTGCTCCGCGACGCGCTGGCCGGCGAGGTCGCGCCGCCGGCCGCACCTGCGGGGGGCGACGCGCCGCACGCACCGGAGCGCACCGCGGCGCTCAGCCTGAGCGATCTCGGCGTGCAATACGGCACGCGTCGCGGCTGGCTCCGCGCGCCCGCGCGGCTCGCTGCCCTCACCGCGGTAAGCCTCACCGTGGGCACCGGCGAGGCCCTCGGCATCGTCGGCGAATCCGGCAGCGGCAAATCGACACTGGCGCGGGCCGCACTGCGGCTGCTCGCGGCTTCGAGCGGGCGCGTGGTGTGGATGGGGCGCGAGCTCGCGACGCTGCCGGCGCGCGAGCTGCGCGCCCTGCGGCGCGATCTCCAGATCATTTTCCAGGACCCGCTCGGCAGCCTCGACCCGCGCATGACGGTGGCGGAGATCATCGCCGAGCCGCTGCGCGTGCACGAGCGCTCACTCGATGCCGGCGCCCGCGACGCCGCGGTGACGGCGGTGCTCGCCCGCGTCGGACTGTCGGCTGCGCTCGCCCAACGCTATCCGCACGAGCTCTCGGGCGGCCAGTGCCAGCGCGTCGGGATTGCGCGTGCCATGGTCCTCGGACCCCGCCTCCTGGTGTGCGATGAGCCGGTGAGCGCACTCGATGCGCCGACACAGCAGCAGGTCATCGCGCTGCTCGCCGAGCTTCGGGCGACGAGCGGGCTGTCGCTCCTGTTCATCAGCCACAACCTCGCACTCGTGCGGCGGTTGTGCGAGCGGGTCCTGGTGCTGTATCTCGGGCGCATGATGGAGCTGGCTCCGACCGCAGCGCTGTTCGCCGAGCCCCGTCACCCTTACAGCCGCGAGCTGCTGGCGGCGATTCCGGTCGCCGACCCGGATATCCAGCCCGCACGCCTCGCACGCGTGCGCGTCGGCGAGCCGCCGTCACCGCTCTCGCCCCCGAGCGGCTGCGTCTATCGCACGCGCTGCGCGCACGCGGCGGCGGTGTGTGCCGAGCGCGTCCCGGAGTGGCAGGCGCCCGGAGGAGGGCGCGGCATCGCCTGCCATCGCTGGCGCGAGATTTCCTGAGCCCGATCAGGTCACAGTTCGCGCGGGAGTGGCGGAAGCGCCCGGCCGTTGGGTTATTCTTCCGCGCATGAAGAGCAACCCCAGCTTCCGCCCGAGCGAGGGCCTCAGGCACGTGCGCTACGAGATTCGCGGCCGTCTCGCGCGCCGCGCGCACGAGCTCGAGCGCCAGGGCTACGAGATCCTCTCCCTCAACATCGGCAATCCGCGTGCCTTCGGGCTGCGCACTCCCGAGACCATGCGGCTCGCCATGATCGAGAACCTCGCCGAGGCGGAGGGCTATTGCCACCAGAAGGGCATATTCCCCGCGCGCGAGGCGGTGGTGATGCAGCAGCAGGAGCGCGGCGTCAGCGGAGTTACGGCCGAGGAGGTGTTCATCGGCAACGGCGTGAGCGAGCTCATCGATCTCACGCTGCGCGCCCTCCTCAACGAGGACGACGAGGTGCTCGTGCCGAGCCCGGACTACCCGCTGTGGACCGCCGCGGTGACCCTCAATCGCGGCCGCGCCGTGCACTATCCCTGCGCGCCCGAGAACGGCTTCGTCCCGGACCCGGAGGAGGTTGCGAGCCTCGTGACGGAGCGTACGCGCGCGATAGTCATCATCAATCCCAACAATCCGACGGGCGCCGTTTACCCGCGCCCGGTGCTCGAAGCGCTGGCGCGGCTCGCCGAGGAGCGGCGCCTGGTGGTCTTCAGCGACGAGATCTACGACCAGATGACCTACGAGGGCGCGCAGTTCGTACCCATGGCGACGCTGGTGCACGACACGCTGTGCGCGACTCTCTCGGGATTGTCCAAGGTCTATCGCGCCTGCGGCTACCGGGTGGGTTGGGCAGTCTTCTCCGGCCGCACGCACGAGGCCGCCGAGTACCTGCACGCGCTGGAGCTGCTCGCCTCGCTGCGCCTCTGCAGCAACGTGACCGCTCAGTGGGCGGTGCAGACCGCGCTCGGTGGCCACCAGAGCGTGCGCGAGCTGGTCTCCCCCGGCGGTCGGCTGCACGAGTCACGCGCGGCGATTCTCGCCGGTGTGCAGCGCAGCCGTTTCCTCACGCTGTCGCCGCCACGGGGATCCATGTATGCCTTCGTCGGGGTCAATCCCCTCGTCATGCCGCACTTCGACGACCAGCAGTTTGCCCTGGACCTCCTCGAGCAGAAGCACGTGCTCATCGCTCCCGGAGTGAGCTTCAACGTGCCGTACACCAATCACTTCCGCATCACCAATCTTCCGGATCCGGCGACGCTCGGCGAGGTGTTCGCGCGCATCGAGGAGCTGCTCACCGCTTACGCTGCGGCCCCGCGGCGGCAGGCTGCCCGGGACACACGCAACGTCGTGCGACACGTGTCGCGGTTAAAGTGATTTGGATGAAGGATCTCTAGTACTCTGTTTTGTTTAGTATTCCTGGCGAAATAGCTGCTCATCTGCAGCGCGGTGGCACGCTGCTCGTCCCGACGCACCACCTTGTGCGCGCCGTCCAGCTCGCACACGCCGCCGCCGAGCTCGGCGCCGGACGGCAGGTGTGGGCGAGTGCGGGAGTGCTCACACCGCAGAGCTGGGCACGGCGGGAGTGCGAGCGGCGCGCCGAAGACGCACCTGAGGAATGGCCGCGGGTGCTCAGCCCGACCGAGGAGTGGCTGCTCTGGCGCGAGGCCGCGCGGGATGCGGCGCTGCACTACCCGTTCCTGGATCCCGGGCTCCTCGCTGAGTCGCTGCGGCGCTCGAG
>DASQRV010000322.1:0-4969 GCA_035642735.1 Steroidobacteraceae bacterium | reverse complement strand
CAGCTAGCGTTTCTACAGCTGCCTGCCGAACCTGGGGCTCGACATCATGCCCGAGCAAATGGATTTCTTTCAGGTGCTGCCGCGTGGGCCTGGCAAGACGCTCATCCGCGGCGCCGCCTTCGGCGTGCGCGATGAACGGCGCGAGATGCGTCTCGTGCGCTGGCTCGGAAACCGCATCAACATGGCGGTGAACAAAGAAGACCGGGCGCTGTGTGAGCGTCTGCAGCGCGGAATCCGTGACAGCGCCTACCGGCCGGGTCCGCTGTCGACCATCGAGACCTGGATGCTCGAATTCCACGACCTGCTGCGCGCGCGTATCCCCGAGGTCGCTCTGCCCGAGCCGCCCGCGCGCTTCGCCTGAGCTCAGCGCCCGCCGGGCTCCTGTCTCAGCGTGTGCATCACGGCGGCGATCTGCGCGCGAAACTGCGCGAGTGCGGGGTCGATCGGCCCGGCTTCCACCACGGCCTCCGCCGTGGACTGAAGGCCAGCCTGAGTCGACTCCACGAGTGCGAGCTGCTCTTTGAGCGCTCCGTCCGGGCGTCGCCGCGCGCTGCGGCGCTGCCCGCGCGACGCCCCCGTTCGGGTGCGGGAGAAGACGAAACGGCGCAGTCGGCTGTGGCCGGGCGCGGTCGGGGTCACCTGCAATATGGAAGCGCCGCCGCCTGCGACCTCGAGCAGCTGATTCGGCGCCACGAACCGCCGCCGCGGGAGCGGCGCCTCGAGCCACTGCTCGACCACGAGCTTCCAGTCTGCGGCAACATCCTGCTCGGTCACCTCGTGCGGTATGAGCGCCGCGAACGCTTCCCAAACGGAATCGTCCCTGCCATTTTCCGGGACGGGTTCAGCCGCGCCCGCGACACGTACCAGCAGCAGATGCCCGGCCCGCCGCAGCGGCAGCGGTGCGAGGTCACCGGGGGTCGAGCCTTCGACCAGGCGACCATCGAAGCTGTAGGTGAGGGAATGCGCTGCGCAGTGAATGGCGCTCTTGAAGTGCCCGCCCCGTGCGCTCACGAGCGCGTGCGGACGCCGGCGGCAGGCGTTGCGAAACGCGTACAGCCGCCCGCGCTCGCCACGCACCACGAGCACACGCTCACCAGCGACCTCGCCGCTCAGGTAATCGCCCGCACTGCGCAGCTCCGTCTCGTGGCCGAGCACCTGCCACGCCGGGCGCAGCAGCTGCTCGCGCTCGGCGGCGAGCAGCGCCGGGTCGAGGTAGGCTCGCGGCGGCAGTCGGTCAGTGCCCGCGGCAACGCCCGGCGTGCTCTGCGGCGCACCGTGCCCAGGCTCGGTGAACTGGCCCGGGAAGATCGAACACAGGTAGCGGAGCGAGCGTGCCACCGCTGCCGGGCGATCGATGTTCGCCTCGCTCTGGAACGCGATCCCCTGCCAGAGCACCTCGAGTACGCCGATGAGTCCGAGCGCCACCGCATCGGCGTCGAGGTGGCTCGCACCGCTCACGGCGATCATGCGCTCGATGAGCTCGCGCATCAGCGCGGCGAACTCCTCGTCCTTCTTGCCGCAGATGTCCTGGTACTCCTGGCGCGCGCTCGCCTCGCCCCAGAACGCGTACCACACCGACACCTTGCGGGGGCTGGCGATATCCGCGTCGAGGTAGAGATTGACCAGCAGCCGCAGCGCCTCCACGGGCGTGTCCTGCAGGCGCCGCACCGGGGCGAGCACCCGTTCGCCGAACTCCGCCGCCAGGTACTCGAGCGACGCCACGAGCATCGCGGCCTTGGAATCGAAGTAGAAGCGCACGATGCCGGGCGAGAGGTCAGCGAGCGCCACGACCTTCTCCACCGTGGTGTTCGAAGGACCGTAGATGTGGAGCGCGGAAATGCAGGCGTCGATCAGGCGCTGCCGCTGGCGCTGGCGGATGCGCGAGCCACCGCCCTGCGGCTCGCTGACCGTCACTCGCTCACCCGCTGTCTGACTCACTCCATCTCCTTGCGGCGCCTGCGTGGGACCGCTGTACGGCGCGCAAGTTTATCCCGCACAATACTCCGCAGGCACTGTCCGCGCTTTACCTCATGAGACGAACCTGGCGTCCGGGCCGCTGGCTGATCATTCTGCCGCCGCTGCTGTTCCTGCTCGTATTCTTCCTGATCCCGTTCGCCTTCGCCTTCAAGATCAGTTTCGCCGAGGCTGCCCCGCGGGTGCCGCCCTTCACGGACGTCATCTCCTTCACCGCCGATCATCACCTGCGCATCGCCATCAGCCTCGGCAACTACCGCTACCTGCTGACCGATGAGGTCTACGGCATCGCCTACCTGTACTCGCTGCGCACTGCGTTCTTCTCCACGCTGATCTGCCTGCTGCTCGGCTACCCGATGGCCTACGCCATCGCGCGCGCACCGCGGTCGACGCAGGGGCTGCTGCTGCTCATCATCATGCTGCCGTTCTGGACCTCGTTCCTGCTGCGCGTCTACGCGCTCGAAGGCATCATCCGGGATACCGGCTTCCTCAACACCGTGCTGCTGCACCTCGGTGTCATCAGCCAGCCGCTGCACATCATGCGGACCAGCCTCGCGGTGTATCTCGGCATCATTTACTCGTACCTGCCCTTCATGGTGCTGCCACTGTTCGCAACACTCGAGAAGCTCGACCCGACGCTGCTCGAGGCGGCCGCCGACCTCGGCAGCACGCCATGGCGAGCCTTCATGGACATCACGCTGCCGCTGTCGATCCCCGGGATGATCGCCGGGTCCCTGCTGGTGTTCATTCCCGCGGTCGGGGAGTTCGTGATCCCCTCGCTCCTCGGCGGACCGAACCAGCTGATGATCGGGCGCGTGCTGTGGGATGAGTTCTTCGGCAACCACGATTGGCCGGTGGCGGCGGCGGTCGCGATCGCATTTCTGCTGCTGCTGGTCGGGCCAATCGCGGTCTACCAGTACTACAGCGTGCGGCAGCTCGAGGCCTGAGGGCCGCCATGGAACGACGCACCTCGGTTGGCCTGCTGTCGGTGTTGTTCTTCGGCATCGCGGTGCTGTACGTGCCGATCCTGGTTCTGATCGGCTACTCCTTCAACGCCTCGCCGCTCGTGAACGTGTGGGGCGGGTTCTCGACCGCCTGGTACCGTCAGCTGCTGCACAACCGCCAGCTGCTCGAGGCCGCGCTGCTGTCGCTCGAAGTGGCGGTCGCCGCCTCCACCGGCGCGATCGTCCTCGGCACGCTGGCGGCCATCTCGCTGGTGCGCTTCGCGCGCTTTCCCGGGCGGTTGCTGCTCACCGGCATGGTCAACGCGCCGCTCGTGATGCCCGAGATCATCACCGGCATCACGCAGCTGCTGCTGTTCGTCTCGATGGTGCAGCTCATGGGTTGGCCGCACCGCGGCCTCACCACCATCGTGCTGTCGCACGTCACCTTCTGCACCGCCTACGTCACCATCACCGTGCAGTCGCGCCTGCAAAGCGCCGACCGCTCGCTGGAGGAAGCCGCCCAGGACCTCGGCGCGACCCCGGCGCGCGCTTTCCTCGAGGTCACGCTGCCGATCATCGCCCCGGCGATCATCGCCAGCTGGCTGTTGTGCTTCACGCTCTCGCTCGATGACCTGGTGATCTCGAGCTTCGTCGCCGGCCCCGGAGCCAGCACCCTGCCGATGGTGATCTACTCCAAGGTGAAGCTCGGGGTGAGTCCCGACATCAATGCGCTCGCCAGCCTCATCGTGTGCGGAGTCGCGGTATGCATCATCGCTTCGCGCCTGCTCATGATGCGGAGCGAACGGCGCCGCGCCCTCGAAGCCGTGGAGACACGGCCACCCGGGCCATGACCTGACACCCGGGGTCGCCGCTCCCACCCGGGGTGGCGCTCACAGACCGGTCTTGATGCGTGTCCAGGTACGCGTGCGCAGGCGTTCGAGCGCGGGTCCGGCTTCGACGGCGTGATAGAGCCGCGCCTCCACCTCCGGCGGCGGATATACCGCGGGATCGGCACGGATCTGCGGATCGACATACGGGTCCGCCGCGGCGTTGTCGTTGGCGTAGTGAATGTAGTTGGTGACCGCGGCGATCACCCGTGGCTGGAGCATGTACTCGAGGAACTTGTGGGCGGCGAGCGGATGCGGGGCATCGGCGGGAATGAGCCAGGCGTCGTAGGAGCCGCTGGCGCCCTCCTTCGGCACCGTGAAGGCCAGATGCACGTCGAGACCTGCGGATTTGGCGCGCGCACGCGAGGTTGCGTAGTCCGCCGACCACGACATGGCAATGCAGAACTCACCGTTGGCGAGCCCGTTCATGTACTCGGTGGAGTCGAAGGCACGGATGTAGGGACGCACCGCGAGCAGCAGTTTCTCTGCCTGCTGGTAATCCTCGGCTCGCCGGGTGTTCGGGTCCAGGTGCAGGTAGTTGAGTGCGAGCATCAGCACGTCCTCGGGCGAATCGAGGAAGGTCACCCCGCAATCGGCGAAGCGCCGGATGATCTCGGGCTTGAAGATCATGTCGAGACTGTCGACCGGCGCATCCGGCATACGGGCACGGATCATGTCGACGTTCCAGGCAAAGCCGTTGACATGCTGCAGGTAGGGGACGGCGTGGCGGTTGCCGGGGTCCGCCTGCGCTTCGATGGCGAGGATGTGCGGGTCGAGGTTGTTCCAGCTCGGCAGCAGTGCCTTATCGAGCGGGCGGTAGATGCCAGCCTTGATCTGGCGGCTGAAGTAGTCGGTCGAGGTGGTGACGACGTCATAGCCGGCATCGCCGGCCATCATCTTGGCTTCGAGCGTCTCATCCGCATCGTAGGTGTCGTAGATCACCTTGATGCCGGTCCGGGCCTCGAAGTCGGCGAGGGTGTCCTTGCCGATGTAGTCCGCCCAGTTGTAGATGCGCAGCTCTTTTTCTTCCGCGGCCGGGGTGTTGCCGGAGCCGGTGCCGCAGGCGCTCACGACCGCGGCGGCCGCCGCTACGGCGAGAGCCGCCAGGGAGCGCATCGACTCAGCATACTTCAGCATCCACGCTAGATTGCTTGAAAAGGGCCC
>DASQRV010000321.1:0-4144 GCA_035642735.1 Steroidobacteraceae bacterium | reverse complement strand
GGAATTCCGCAGCCGCAGTCAGCGACTGAACACTCCATCGCACGGCCCTCATCGACGGGGTGTGTGGCGATAGTCAGCCGCCGCTCACTCGGGGGACTTCCGGCTATCGCCTCGCAGGCGTTCATGATGAGGTTGAGCAGTACCTGCTGCAGCTGCACCGGGTCGGCGAGCACCAGCCCGGCGAGCGGGTCGAGCTGCGTGACCACCGAGACGTTGCGCGTGATCAGGTCGCTGCGGGCGAGGGAAAGAACCTCACGCACGAGCTGGTTCAGGTCGACCGGCCGCCGCTGGATCTCGCCCTGCGTGAGCATCGAGCGCAGGCGCTGGATCACTTCCGCTGCGCGCACGTCGTCCTTGATGATGTCGCGCAGCATGTCACGGATGTCACTCAGCCCCGGAGTGTCGGGCGGCAGCATCTCGAGCGCCGCCTCCGCGTTGCCGAGGATCGAGGTGAGCGGCTGGGCGAGCTCGTGCGCGAAGGCGCCGGAGAGCTCCCCGAGCACGGCGGCGCGCCCCAGGTGTGCGAGCTGCTGGCGCTGCTCACGCGCCTGGGCGATCGCTTGCTTGTGCGCCGTGATATCGCTGCGGGTGATGACCGCGCCGCCTTCCGGGCGGTGCAGCCGCTCGATGGAGATCTCGTACCACACGAGGCCCTCCGGGGTCTCGCGCGAGAACTCGAGCCGGCGATGCACGCTGACGCCACCGAGCACATCGCGGATGCAGCCGAGCAGCTCCTGCGCGATCGCGTCGCCATCCTGCGCGGCGGCTGCGCAGGCCTGCAGATAGTGCTCGCCGACATAGCCACGCTCGAAGGGCCGACTGGCCGAATGCTCGACGAAGCGCCGCCACGACTCGTTCGTTTCGATGATCACGCCAACCTGATCGAGCACGACGATCTGGTCGTGGATCGAGGCGAGCACCGCGGAGTGCAGCATCTCGACCTGGCGGCGCTGCGACTCGGCGCGACGGAGCGAGGAGAGGTCGAAGACGTACGCGGTGCCCTCTGTCGCGGATCCGGGGAAGCGGCAGCCGCCGACCAGCACCGGGATGCGCCGGCCATCGCGCAGCAACAGCTCACGCTCGAGCGGCACTCCGGTGTTGAGATCGGGCGTCGCACCGAGCGGATCCGGGACCCCCACGCTGCCTGGACGCGCGACCAGATCGCGAGTCGCAAGGCGGCCGGAGCCCAGATCGGCGCGGGCATAACCGGTGAGCCTGAAGAATGACTCGTTCGCATCGAGGATGCGGCCGTCCTCGTCCCAGATGACGGTGGGCATGATGCTGTGAGCGAAGATGGTGCGAAAGCGCGCCTCGCTCGCGGTACCGGCCTGCTGCAGGGAGCGGCGCTCCTCGAGCACAGCGGCGAGCAGCAGGAGCGAGCCGCTGGTGATCACCAGGAACAGCAGCAGCGCAACGGTATTGTCGGCCGGCGAGTGGGCGGCGAAGGGACCGGCCTGATTGAGCGCGCCCCAGGTAGAGAGCACGCCAATCAACAACACCGCACCACAGGCACCGGCGACCCTGAAGCGCACTGTCCCCCACAGCAGGATCGCGAAGGACGCGTACAGCATCGCGGGGGAGAACTCGTTGTTCGGTGTGACGAATGTCAGGATTCCCAGCGTTGCGAGGGCGATCAGGAGCAGCGCCGCTTCGGCGGCACGCGCAGTGGCAATCGGGGCATTGCGCCGGCGCAGCCATGCGGCGCCATGCAGTATCAGCGGCACCAGGGTGAGAATTGCGAAAGCGTTGGTCAACGATCGTGCGACCGCCAGCCACCAGAAGCTTGCGTTGATCCTGGTGGCGACTGCCGCGGCCGCAACGAGCAGGCTGGTGGAGAAAGGTGCGAGCAGCCCAGCGAGCAGTATGAATACGATCGCAACGCGCAGGCTGTCGATGCGGCGGATCCGGGGGACGACCGCCGACAGCGTCAGAGCTCCCACCAACGCCGTCGCGCAGTTGCCGAGGTAGCTGATCACCGCAGAGCCTGCAGGAATACCCACGAGCAGCATCCGCACCAGGAAGTGAGCGGGAGCGACGCCCGCAAGGTAGATCCACCAGTTCCGCCGCCCTGCGAGCAGCAGGGCGGCGAGCAGAATGGCGTTCGGGAACCACAGTGCCGACACTTGGGCACCGGGGAAAATGAACGCCGCGCCGAGCCAGGCTGTTGCGCCGTAGCTCACCGCTACTCCCAGCGTCGCGAGCAGAGTGCGGGGCAGATCCGCTTTGAGGAGTCGCGTCTGGGCCGCGCCGCGCCCGGGCGGCGATCCGACATCGAGGGGCCGAGTCGAGGCCCAAGTGTCCGAAGCCCTGTTCATGTGCGCAGAATCCCCGCAACGTAGCGCAAGCCCGGATCAAATGGGCGGAACCGCGCGCCTAGTGTGCACCGCCCCCCGGTCCCGCAGCCACCCACGGTGGGAGCCTGCCTCTATGCGATGTTCCAGTTCTTCGCGCTGAAGTTTGATCAATATGACGGCAACGGTGCGGCTCACGTTTACGCGTGTTCCAACCCCGTCCACCTAGGACTTTGGGCCCATGGTTCCGGCCCGGGGCTGCAGAGACAATCCAATCAAAGTAACGGGTGCCCACATGACCGAGGCCATCGAGCACAAGTCCCCGCCGCCGGCAGTTGTAGAAGGCGCCGCGCGTACCACTGAGGCGCTCCATCCCGAGATGGTCCGCGTGGCGGGCGGCGTCTTTGAGATGGGCTCGGATCACCACTATCCGGAGGAACGGCCCGTGCACCGCGTGCGCGTGGATGGCTTCTGGATGGATCGCACCCCGGTGACCAACCGCGAGTTTCGCCGCTTCATCGAGGCGACCGGTTACGTGACTTTCGCCGAGCTTGCACCTGACCCGAAAGACTACCCCGGCGCGCTGCCGCACATGCTGAAAGCCGGCTCCCTGGTGTTCACTCCGCCGCGGGGACCGGTCGACCTCAGCGACTGGAGTCAGTGGTGGCAGTTCAGGTTCGGCGCGTTCTGGCGTCGTCCCCACGGCCCAGGCAGCTCGCTCGCGGGCCTCGAGGAGCACCCGGTCGTCCACATCGCATACCGCGACGCCGAGGCCTACGCCCGATGGGCCGGCAAGGAGCTGCCGAGCGAGGCGGAATGGGAGTTTGCCGCACGCGGTGGGCTCGATGGCGCCGAATTCGCGTGGGGCGATGAGTTCACGCCCCACGAGCGGCACATGGCCAACACCTGGCAGGGCGAGTTTCCACACGAGAACACGCGCGCCGACGGCTACGCGCGCACCTCGCCCGTCACGGCGTATCCACCGAACGGCTATGGGCTGTACGACATGATCGGCAACGTCTGGGAGTGGACCACCGACTGGTACGGCACGCGTCACGAGGTCGCGGCGGGGAGTCCCTGCTGCGCCTCGGAGAATCCACACGGCGCGGCGGAGGAGGGTAGCTACGACAGCTGCCAGCCGAACATCCGCATTCCGCGCAAGGTACTGAAGGGCGGTTCGCATCTGTGCGCCCCGAACTACTGCCGCCGCTATCGTCCGGCGGCGCGCCACGCCGAGCCCATCGACACCTCCACGAGCCACGTCGGCTTTCGCTGCATCATCAGGGAGCGGCGTGACTGAGGCGCTGAGCAGCGCTCCGAGCTCCGCATCGATCACCACCGAGCTGGCGATGCGGCGCACCGGCATGGCGTTTCAGCGCACCCGCATGGCGGCGGACCGCACGCTGATGGCGGTCATCCGCACGGCGCTGTCGCTCATCAGCTTCGGCTTCACCATCTACACGTTCTTCAGCAAGCTCAAGGAGGCGGGGGTCCTGAAAGGCACCGCGTCGGTGCGCAATTTCGGCGAGTCCCTGGTGCTGCTCGGTATCGGCATGCTGATCCTCGGGATCATCTATCACGTGAGGTTCATGCTCGGCTTGCGGCGGATGCGCGCCAGCATGAGAGTCGAGGGTCTGGTTCACGCCGAGAGCGGCTTCCCCACTTCGCTGGTGCTCATCGTGGCCGTGATCCTGCTGCTCGTCGGCGTCGCCGCCGCGCTCAGCATGATCGGACACGTCGGTCCGTTTGAATGAGCAGGGACGCGACGAGAGATCTGCAGGCCGGCTCCTCCCCGCGATGCTCAAGGGGTAACGCTCGGGGAGGTCGTCGCGCGAGAACCCATCTTCCTGGAT
>DASQRV010000320.1:0-3481 GCA_035642735.1 Steroidobacteraceae bacterium | reverse complement strand
GCTGGCGAGCTTGCGGCCGGCAACGTACACCCCGGGCGCCTCGCGGCGCGACGCAGCAACGATACCGTACTCACCCGCCAGCTCGATCACCGCGCGCTCGAGCGCACTGACGAACTCGCGGATGCCGAGCGCGGCGCGCCGCAGGTCGACGAGCGGGTACACCACCAGCTGTCCCGGGCCGTGATAGGTGACCTGCCCGCCGCGATCGACCTGCACCACCGGGATATCGCCGGGCGCGAGCAGGTGCGCGCGGCTCGCGTTGACGCCGAGTGTGAACACCGGCGGGTGCTCGAGGAACCAGATTTCGTCCGCAGTGCCGGCGTCGCGCTGCTCCGTGAAGCGCTGCATCGCGCGCCAGGTGGGTTCGTATTCGACCCGCCCGAGATGGCGCACGCTCGGTGCGGGCAGCGTCGGGGGCGCGAGCGCCGCGACCTGCACCGCTGTCGGGCCCTCCGCCGCCGCGGAAGTCGGGCGCACCAGGCTCCTCATCGGGCCGCGCGGGAGTTGTCGAGCCCCGCGTTGTTGCGATTCAGTGCCCGCTCGGCGCGATAGCTCGAGCGCACCAGCGGCCCGGAGACGCATTCGAGAAAACCGAGCGCGAGCGCTCGCTCGCGGTAACGATCAAACTCCTCCGGGGTGACGAAGCGCTCCACGGGCAGGTGATTGAGGGTCGGACGCAGGTACTGACCGAGCGTGACGAGGTCCACGCCGGCGGCGCGCAGGTCGCCGAGCGTTGCGTCGATCTCCGCGTCGGTCTCACCGAGTCCCAGCATGAGGCTGCTCTTGGTGAGCACTGCCGGGCGGTGGCACTTGGCGTGAGCGAGCACTGCGAGTGTCTGCTCGTAGCCGGCGCGCGCATCGCGCACCGGGTGGGTCAGGCGGCGCACGGTCTCGATATTCTGCGCAAACACCTCGACGCCGCTCTCGACCACGGTCGAGACGTCCGCGAGCACGCCGCGGAAGTCCGGTGTCAGCGCCTCCACCGCGGTGCCGGGGTTGCGCTGCTTGATGGCGCGTACGCAGGCCGCGTAATGCGCAGCGCCGCCGTCCGGCAGGTCATCACGGTCGACCGAAGTGAGCACCACGTAGCGCAGCTTCATCAGCTCGACGGTGTGCGCGGCGTTCTCGGGCTCCTGCGCATCGAGCCAGCCATGGGGGTTGCCGGTATCCACGGAGCAGAAGCGGCAGGCGCGCGTGCACACCGCCCCCATGAGCATGATGGTGGCGGTGCCCGCATTCCAACACTCGCCGATGTTCGGGCAGTGGGCTTCCTCGCACACGGTCGCAAGTCGATGCTCCCGGACCAGGGCGCGCACCTTGAGAAAGGCGGCACCCGTCGGCGCTCTCGCCCGCAGCCACGCGGGCAGGCGCTGCCCCTTCGGCGGGCCCGCTACGGGGGGTGCGCCACGAGGCGCCCTGATGCCGTCACGGACGGCCGTAAACCCCTGAGGGGTAAGGTATTTTTCTCCGCTCCGCGCCCGCGCCGCCTCGGCTACGACCGGGATGCCCTTGATCTGTGACATGCGCTCATTCTAGCGCAGCGAGCCGTGCCGACAGGGCGGCGAGGCGCTCGGCCGTGCCGACATCGCTCCACTGCCCGCGATGCAACTCACCGCGCAAGCGCGCGGCGGCGATGGCGCGATTCAGCAGCGGCCGGAGCGGAAAACGGCCCGCGGTGCAGCCGGCAAAGAACTCCGGGCTGTAGACGCCGACCCCGCTGTAGGTGAGCCGCTCGTTGTCACGATTGACGACGCGATCGCCCTCGAGCCCGAAGTCGCCGCCCGGGTGATGCGCCGGATTGGCGACGAGCACGAGGTACGCGTGCGCCTGCGGCGGCAGGTGCAGCCCGCCGAAGTCGATGTCCGTCCAGATGTCGGCGTTCACGACCAGGAACGGCTCCGCACCGAGCAGCGGCAGCGCGCGAAAGATTCCGCCACCGGTCTCGAGCGGTATCGATCCCTCTTCGCTCCAGCTGATGCTCACCCCGAGCTCGTGCCCGTCCCCGAGCGCCGCGCGCAACTGCGCGCCGAGCCAGGAGAGGTTGATGACGACCTCGCGGATGCCGGCGCGCGCGAGTGCCTCGAGGTGCCAGACGATGAGCGGACGCCCGTGCACCTCCAGCAGAGGCTTCGGGACCGTATCGGTGAGCGGACGCATGCGCTCGCCGCGGCCCGCCGCGAGCAACATCGCTCTCACGGCCCACCGCTGCCAGCGCGCTGCCGGGCGATGCGCTCATTGGCGCGCGGCAACTGCGCCGTCACGCGCTCCTCGAGAAAGCGCGCCAGCGGCCCGAGCTCGGCGTAGGCCGCGCTCGTCTCGCGCACGTAATCGAGGGTGCGCGGCAGGTCGGGCAGGTAGCCGGGCTTGCCGTCGCGGTACCACAGGCGGCAGAAGATGCCGAGCACCTTGATGTGCCGCTGCACGCCGATCAGATCGAACCAGCGCAGGAACTCGGCTTCGCTCCGGCCCGCCGGTCCGTCCGCCGCGAGGAGCCGGGTGCGGAATGCCTGCAGCCAGGACACCACGCGTGCCCGCGGCCAGGCGATGTAGCAATCCTTCAGCAGCGACACCAGGTCGTACCCTACCGGGCCGCACAGCGCATCCTGGAAATCGATGATGCCGGGGTTGCGCGCGCCGACCACCATCAGGTTGCGGGCGTGATAGTCGCGGTGGACGAACACCCGCGGCTGTGACAGCGCCTCGGCGATCAGGAACTCGAACGTCGCGGCGAGCAGCTCGCTCTCGGCCGCGGAGAGCTCCAGCGACAGGTGCCGCGCCAGGAACCACTCGGGCATGAGCGCCAGCTCGCGCGCGAGCTCGCTGCGCCCGTAGGGCGGCAGCTGCGCGCAGGCCGCGGAGCCGTGCAGTTGGATGTTGGCCAGCGCCGCGAGGGCGTCGGCGTACAGCCGCTCGCTGTCGCCCCCGCGCTCGAGCTGCTGCAGGTACGGCTGCGTTCCCAGATCCTCGAGCAAGAGCAGTCCCCGCGCGCTGTCCGCCTCGTGCACGTGCGGCACGTGCGCGCCGAGCTCCTCGAGCAGCCGCGACACCTTCAGGTACGGACGCACGTCCTCCTTCTCCGGGGGCGCGTCCATGACGATGTAGGTGCTCGCACCGCTCCACGCACGGAAGTAGCGCCGGAAGCTCGCATCGCTCGAAGCCACCTCGATGCGCACCTGCGGAAGGTGAAGCTCGCGCGACAGCCAATCGTGGATCAGCGCCCGTCGCGCGTCGGTGTCAAGCATGCCGGAGTTAGGGGGTATTCGGCCCGCGTGGGTGCGGCGCGCCATTATAATGCCGCCCTTCATGCTGCGTTCGATGCCATTCTGGATCGTGATCGCGTCGTTCGGCAGCATCATGCCCGTCGCGCAGGCTGAAGAACCGCCCTGTCCGTCACAGAACCCGCCCGTCGGCGCGCCGCCGGGCGCCACGGGCGCGGCGACCGCAACGCCATCCGCCGCTGCGCCCCCGGCGGCCGGCACGA
>DASQRV010000319.1:0-3075 GCA_035642735.1 Steroidobacteraceae bacterium | reverse complement strand
AGTGGCGCCACGCCTCCGCGCAGGGGATCGCACACCGGCAGGGTGAGCTCGCGCTCGAGCCTCGCTCGATACGCGTGCCATTCGGCCTCGGAGAGCTCGGAGGAGTTGATGCTCAGGCCAACACAGCGGATGGCGGCGTTGGTCAGACGGCCGGCGCGCAGATAGCCGTCGATGACGGAGTCGAGGGGCGGGATCGGGTAACCCGGGTACTCTTCGATCGTGGTCCGCCCGGGATCGTGGCACAACACGATCGCATCCGGCTGCGAGCCGTGCAGCAATCCGAGCGTTACGGCGGCATACGCCGGGTGATAGAGAGAGCCCTGACCTTCGATCACGTCCCAGTGACCCGGATCGTTATCGGGTGAGAGTGTCTCCGCGGCGCCCGCCACGAAATCCGCCACCAGCGCGTCCACGGCGATGCCGCTGCCGGCGATCAGGATCCCGGTCTGGCCGGTTGCCCGGAAGGTGGCAGACACCCCGAGTTTCTCGAGCGCCCGCGTGAGTGCGAGCGCCGTGTACTTCTTGCCGAGAGCGCAATCGGTCCCGACGGTGAGCACGCGCTTGCCGCTGCGCTTGCGACCACTCGCGACCGGGTACTCCCGGGTCGGCTGACGCACGTCGATGAGCGACACGCCGCGGCGCTCCGCGGCGGCGCGCAGCCTGGCAAAAGAGCCGAGCCGCGTATGCAACCCGCTCACCACATCGAGTCCGGCCTCGAGCGCAGCTTCCAGGTCATCCTGCCAGTGATCGGGCAACTGGCCGCCCGTCGGAGCCACTCCGATCACGATCGACCCCGCCCCCCTGGCTGCCGCCTCTGGCGGTGACATTCGCGGCAGGCCGAGCGTCACCCGACCGTCAGGGTGTGACCACTCGCCCAACACGTCATCGCGACACCAATCGCGCAACCCGAAGGCGGTCTTGCAGTCGGACTTGAGTACCGCGTCACCGAGATAGAGAAGGTACGGCTTGCGAAGCACGCGCATGGGGTGCAGAGCTCCGGGTACGGGGCACGTCATGATGCCACAGGACCAGGTCCGCCTCTGCGTGCGTTCGGCCGGGTGGTCCTGTTGCAAGATGCGTCAGTCACGGCGGGCCGCGATGCGAAGCACGTACTCCACGACGTCATAGGCCATGCGGCGGCTGATCGGGGCGTGTCCGATCAGCGCGCGGTAGTAGAACGGCCCCGTCAACATGTCGAGCAGCAATTCGAGCTCGAGGTCGGCACGCGCCTCCCCGCGCGCTGCCGCTCGGGCGAATGCCGCACGCATCGACCTGCGTCGTGTCCCGAGCACCTCGCGTCTGATGCTGTCGGCCAGCTCCACATCGTGAGCCATGTCAGCCACGAGGCCGGCGAGCGCCGGGCGGAGCGGTCCGGCAAACGCCCGCTGCAAGGTAGCGACGGCGGCCCGCAGATCTCCACGGAGGGTCCCGGTATCGGCCGCGGGTCTTGCGCCCATTTCACTCAGCACGCTGTAAGCGACCAGATGGCGCTTGCTCGGCCAGCGACGATAGAGACTCGTGCGCGCGCGCTTCACGCGGCGTGCGATGCCCTCCAGGGTCACCGCGCGGTATCCGCCCTGACGCAGAGTCTTGAGCACTGCGGATACCACCTCCCGATCAATGCGAGAGTTACGCGGGCGGCCTCGACTCTTTCGTGAGGTTGCCGGAGAGCCAGCGCCCCGGCCCCGGCGCGGCAACGCGCCGTGACTCAGTGAGAGCGAGGGTGCGGGTCGCGCGCCGACCGCCGCGCGGTTAGCGCGCATGCACCGGAGCAGTTTGGGCCGCGGTGATCGCAGGCTGAGGTGTCGGCTCCGGCGGGTGCTCAGGTGCTGGAGCCGGCGGCGCGGCTTCGGCTGCGGCGGGAGGTGCGGTCTTCACGTTCAGCACGACGACACTGACGATCGCAGGGTCATCGCGCAGTTTGACGTACAACCTGCCCTGCAGCGGATGCGCGATATGCAGCGCCGGCGCAGTGAAGCCATCGGGCACGCGTGTCGCGCGGGTGAAATCGGCATCGACGGAGACCGAATCCACCAGGAACAGGTCTCTGCCGCTGAGCAGACAGGCGCTATCGGGCTCGGCGGGGCAGTCGACCCCCGTGAACTTCGGCAAGCGCACCAGGGTCGCGAGCGGTGTCCAGGCGCCGGCTACGCCCTCCACGATGCGCCTGAACTGGAGCGGGCCAAAGGCCGAGGCGCCCAGCGCTTTCGCGGGGTCAAGGGTGACCACCGCGACCTTCCGGCTCTGGAGCATGACTTCACCCGAGCCAACTCCGAGCACCGTCGAGAACGCGGCATCCGCGGTCGCCACCTCCAGTTTCTCGTCCGGCGCAAACGCGTCGGGCGATTCCGCGCGAAGTGAAAAAGTCAGGCGCGCATCGAGTGGCAGCTCGGATTCGCTCGCGAGCTGGATGGCGCTCTCGTTGCCCGAGCCCGCCCACTGGACTGTCTTGCTGATCAACACCGCGCTCGGCCGCGGCGAAGAGACGGATGCCTGGACGTTGAAAATGCGCCCGTCATTGAGGGTGACCTCCGCTTTCCCGGGCTTGAGCGCGCGCGTGTCGGATCCGCTTTGCGCAGGCATCAGGAGCTCGTCGCGCCCGTCATGGGTCGCGAGCGTCCCGGAGGTAAATTGCACGCCGCCAAAGCTCAGGCCCTTCACTTCATCCAGCCGGTTGCCTCGCAGGACTCCCTCGGTGTCCCCGGCATGAAGCGTGAAGCTCTCGAGATGTGCGGCCTGCGCGAAGGCATGCAGCGCAACCGTCTGGGCATCCGAGCGGCCAAACTGCCGCAGCCGCAATGTCAGATCGCCCGCGGACACCTCCTGCAGGGGCAGGATGAGCTCCACCTCGTTGGGGTGAGTCTTCTTCCACTCCACCTTGTGGGGCTGCGCTGCGCCATCGACCAGCGTGACCTCATCCAGACAGCTCACGCTGTCAGCGCGCAGGTGAATCGTGTCCGGGCGGCCAACGACGCGATCCGGGGAATCTCCGGGAGCCAGGCCCCAGGTCTCGGCGTGCGCATCGGCCAATTTGAAGCTTGGGCCGCCGTACGGATCGAATCCCCATTGAGCGTG
>DASQRV010000318.1:0-6564 GCA_035642735.1 Steroidobacteraceae bacterium | reverse complement strand
GCGGAGAGCGTCGCGCGGATGGCACCGCCGTCGGAGCGAACCGCCGTGACGGTGGCGTTCGCGACCGGCGCGCCGGCCGGCGTCGTGAGCCGGCCGACGATCGCGCCCAGCTCGGCGGCGCGGGCGGCGGCGGGCAGCACTGCGGCGAGCCCGATCAGCGCCACCGCCGGCATCCATTTCGTTGGCCATCTCATCGCTCGGGTTCCTCGTGTCAATGCGATTCTCTGGCCGCGCGCCAGCCGGGTCCACCATCGTGCAGGCGGCCAGGTCTTCGCCGGTAGACTAAAAGGTGTTAAGAAAACAACGGCCCCCGCGTCGGCCGTGCTACCGTTGCCGCCCCCACAGTTGGCAGTCGGGACAACCACGGTGACCACCGTTCGTGACGTTGGGCGATTTGGCTTGCTGCTTGCGGCGCTCGTGCTCGCCGGCGCCGTGCGCGCGGAGGACCCGCCGCTGCCGGCGGCCGTGGCGCAGGTGGCGCGCGGCACCATCACGCGCGCGGCTCTCGAGGCGCCGATCCGCTTCCTGTCCTCGGATCTGCTCGAGGGCCGTGGACCGGCCACGCGCGGCGACCAGCTGGCACGGCTCTACCTGCAGACCCGCCTCGAAGGCATGGGCTATCAGCCGGCCTTCGCGAACGGCGCCTGGCAGCAGCCCTTCGACATCGTCGGCATCAAGGGTCAGTTCCCGAAGAGCTGGAGCTTCCAGGGCCGCGGCGAGCGTGTCGATCTCGCCTGGCGCGAGGACTACATCGCGGTGAGCGGGGTGCAGAGCGAGAACGTGTCGGTCGACGACGCCGAGCTGGTGTTCGTCGGCTACGGCATCGAGGCGCCGGAATTCCACTGGGACGATTTCAAGGGCATGAACCTCACGGGCAAGATCCTCGTGATGATGAACAACGATCCCGACTGGGATCCGAACCTGTTCGCCGGCAAGCGCCGCCTCTACTACGGACGCTGGGACTACAAGTACGCGAGCGCGGCGCGCCAGGGAGCGGCCGGCGCGATCATCATCCACACCACGCCCTCGGCCGGATATCCCTGGCAGGTGGTGCAGAGCTCCTGGGGCGGCGAGCAGTTCGGGCTGCCGGCCGGCAGCGAGCCGCGCGTCAAGGTGGAGGCCTGGGCCACGGAGGATGCAGTGCGGCGCCTGCTGAAGTCGGGCGGCTACGACCTGGAGAAGCTCACCGCCGCGGCACGCTCGCGCGACTTCCACCCGGTACCGCTCGGCATCCGTACCTCCATCAGCTTCACCAACAAGCTCGCGAGCCTGCAGACCGCCAATGTCGGCGGCGTGTTGCCCGGCAGTGACGCGAAGCTCGCCCCACAGGTCGTGGTGCTGTCGGCGCACCACGATCACTTCGGCATCGGCGAGCCGGACGCGAGCGGCGATCGCATCTACCACGGTGCCGTCGACAACGCTTCCGGCTGCGCGCAGGTGCTGGCGATCGCGCAGGCGCTCGCTGCGCTTCCGGAGCGGCCGCGCCGCTCGGTGCTGGCGCTGTTCGTCGCCGGTGAGGAGCGCGGACTCCTCGGCTCGAAGTACTACGCGCAGCATCCCAGCTTTGCGCCCGGCCGGATCGCCGCGGACATCAACATCGACAGTGGCAACATTTTCGGGCGCACGCGCGATGCGACCTCGATCGCGCTCGGCAAGTCCTCGCTCGATGCGATCGCCGCGCGGGTGGCCGCAGCGCAGGGTCGCGTGGTGAAGGGCGACCAGTTTCCCGACCGCGGCTACTACTATCGCTCCGACCAGTTCTCGTTCGCGCGCATCGGCGTGCCGGCGCTGTTCTTCAATGACGGCACGGATTTCATCGGGCGCCCCGCCGGCTGGGGCCGCGAGCAGATCGAGCAGTGGGAGCTGCACAAGTACCATCAGCCCTCCGACCGGCTCGATAACGGCTGGAACTTCGATGGCATGATCGAGGACGCGCAGCTCGCCATGCTCTCGGCGTGGCTCATCGCCCAGGCGGACGCGCTGCCGACGTGGAAGCCCGGGGATGAGTTCGAGGCGGCGCGCAAGCAGGCGCTCGCGACAGTGGGTGGGCCATAGCGGCACAGCACCCGTAGCGCAGCGCGCAAACGGCGGAACACCGGAGACGCACATGTTCGAGCATCTCGCCGCGGTTATTCCCGACCCCATTCTCGGGCTCATGGCCGCGTTTCGCGCCGACCCGGATCCGCACAAGGTCGACCTCGGCGTCGGTGTTTATCGTGACGCGCACGGCAACACCCCGGTGCCCGATGCGGTGCGCCGGGCCGAGGCCGCGATGCTCGTGCGCCAGACGACCAAGACGTACGTAGGCCCGGCGGGCAATGCCGGGTTCAACCAGGCCATGGAGCAGCTGGTGCTCGGGCCCGCGCATCCGGCGCTCGCCGCGGGCCGGGTGCGCAGCGTGCAGACGCCGGGCGGCTGTGGAGCGCTGCGCCTCGGAGCGGAGCTGATCCGCGCGGCCGCCCCCGACGCCGTGGTGCACGTGAGCACGCCCACGTGGGCGAACCACACGCCGCTCCTCACGGGCAGCGGCCTCAAGCTCGAGCGCTATCCGTACTTCGACCCGGCCACCGGCGGGGTGCAGTTCGAGGCGATGACCGCGGCGCTCGAGCGGCTGCCGGCGCACGCCGTGGTGCTGCTGCACGCCTCCTGTCACAACCCCACGGGGGCCGATCTCTCGCCACCGCAGTGGCGCGAGCTGCTCGCGCTGGTGAAGCGCCGGCAGCTGCTGCCGTTCATCGACATGGCCTACCAGGGACTCGGCGAAGGCACGGACGCCGATGCCTTCGGGGTGCGGCTGTTCTGCGCCGAGCTGCCGGAGGTGCTGTGCGCGGTGTCGTGCTCGAAGAACTTCGGACTGTATCGCGAGCGCACCGGCTTGTTGCACCTGATCAGCTCATCGACGGCTGCGGCGGATGCCGCACTCAGTCAGCTGGTGCGCATCGCGCGCGGCATCTGGTCGATGCCGCCCGATCACGGCGCGGCCATCGTCCACGCGATCCTGAGCGATGAGCCGCTGCGGCGGCAGTGGACGCAGGAGCTCGAGGCCATGCGCTGCCGCATCGAGGAGTTGCGACTCGAGGTCGTACAGCAGCTGCGCGTGCATTGCCCGCAGCGTGACTTCGGTTTCATTGCGCGCCAGCGCGGCATGTTCTCGTTCCTCGGGATCGACACCGCGCAGGTGCACGCATTGCGCGAGCGTCATCACGTGTATATGACTGACGACAGCCGCATGAACATCGCAGGCCTGCGGCGCGAGAACCTCGAGTACTTCGCCCGTGCCGTCGCAGAGGTGCTGCCCGGATAGTGGCGGCCGGTGGCGGCGCGTCAGGCGCCCGCTGCAGGCTCACTCCCAGCGGAGGCGCGCTCCGGCCCAGATCGCCGAGGGCTGGGCGGGCGAGATGGCGTCCTCGTTGCTCCAGTCAGCCGGATTGGCAATGAACGATCCGTCGGGCTCGAAGGCGTTGCGGGTGAGGAATCCCGCGGTGGCGTAGCGCCTGTCGAACAGATTGACGAGCCGTGCGAACAGCTCGGCGTGGTCGCTGATGCGGAAGGTGGCGTGCAGGTTCACTGCCGCGTAGCCCGGAAGCCAGCCGCTCCCGAGGACGAGGAGGCCGGCGGCGTTGGTGCGCCCGGCCTGGTTGGAGTTGTTTTCATTGCCATGCAGGTAGGACCCGGAGGCGGCGACCAGGTTGCCGCCGAGGTCCCAGCGTGCGCTGAGCGCGTAGTCGAGAATGAGACGAGCGGTATGGCGCGGGATGAGCGGGATGCGGTCTCCCGGGCGCACCAGAATGTTGCCGGCGGCATCGGCGTTGCTGTTGGATGGCGCGTTGACCGTGAAGCTCGACTGGAAGGTGGCGTCGACGAGGCTGTAGATCATCTGCCAGTGCAGGCCGCCGTGACGTCCGCCGAGCGCCAGGTCGAGTCCCTGGCGGCGTGTGCTGCCGACGTTTTCGAAGTAACCGGAGTTGGTCGCGGTCGCGACGAACTGGATGTCGTTGCTGCTCATGGTGCGGAACGTGTCCGCGCTCCACACCAGCGCCTGATCGCCCACGGCGCCGCGTACACCGAGCTCGGCGGTGCGCGCAATCACCTGCTGCAGATCCGGATCACCGGCGAAGTCGTTGGGCAGCCCGCACGGAGCCGCGGGGTTGGCACAGCCGAGCTCGATGACCGTTGGCGCCCGACTCGCCTCGCCGTAGTTGAAATAGAAGGTCGTCGCGGCTCCCGGTGTCACCGTGAAGCCGAATGACGGATTAAGGCGGCTGAAGGTGTGATCGCCGCTGAGCGGGTGCGTTGCGCCAAAATTCGCGCCGAAATCACCGACGTCGTGGTCCACGCTGTAGCCATCGAGTGTCTCGGTGCTGTGGTTGTAGCGGACCGACAGCGTAAGGTGCAGGAGTGGGTTTGGCGACAGAGTGTCGGTTGCATACACTCCATGGATCCTGTTGTCGCCGCTCAGTGAGACGACCGTCTGGTCGTTGAAGGGGCTTTCCACGTAGGTGATCGTGCGGGCGGCGGACAGCTGCCCGTACTGGTAGGACTGCGTGAAGGTGTCTGCGGAGTCGGTGTAGTCGACGCCGAGGATCGCCTGGTTTGGCCAGCCGAACATGTCCTGTGAATCGGTGAGTTGCAATCCGAGGCCGCTGCTGCGCTGGGTGAGGCGCCCGCTGGCGTTCTGGCCCGGCGAGCACCAGATGAGCTCCGCCTGGCTGGTCGCCGGGCCGCTGCAGCTGAGCGGCGGGCCGCTGTAAGCACTGTCGCGGTAACCGTCGTTGATGTTGCCGTTGAGGGTGCCCGTGGCCAGGTGGCGATACCAGGCGTTCCCCGAGAGCAGCAGCTTCGGCGTCAGGAACTGCGTGGCGGTGAGGTTGACGAAATTGAGCAGGTTCCCGGTGGAGTCGGGCGTGTAGCTCGCCTCGCGCCGGTAGTCGAGCATGCTCGTGGGGGTCGGGCCGTTGCCGTAGAGGCGGGTATCGGCGTAGGTGTAGCTGAGGTCGAGGTCGGTGCGCTCGTTCTGCCAGCCGACCTTGCCGAAGGCCTGCCAGAAACGCGAAGGCGAGAAATCACGCCAGCCGCTCTCGTCGAAGTAGCTCGCGGTGAGAAAGTAGTCGAAGTTGCCGTGCTCCCCGCCGGTCGCGCCTTCGAAGGAGCGCCGCCCGAACGACCCGCCGTATGCCTCGAGCTCGGTCAGCGGGTTGTCGTGACCGCTCTTGGTCCGCACCGAGAGTGCTCCACCGAGAGTGTTGAGTCCGAATACGGGGCTCGAGCCTGAGATCAGGGTGACCGTGGAAATGGCCGATTGCGGAATCAGATCCCAGTTGACGACGTCGCCGAAGGACTCGTTGACGCGTACGCCGTCCACGTACACCGACAGACCCTGCGGGGTGCCGAGCAGCGGCGAAGCCGTGAAGCCGTGGTAGGTGACATCCAGCTGCAGCGGGCTCCCGGCGCTGTCGTTGACGTTGATGCCGCTGAAGTTGTTGTTGAGGTAATCGGCGAGACTGAGCGTCAGCTGCCGCCGCATCGCCTCGCTGTCGGCGGTCTGCACGTTGGCGGGTATCTGATTGGGCGGCAGGCCGAGACCCGCCAGCGGCGTGTTGGCGATCACGGTGACCTGTGGCAACTCCTGCACGGTCGCCGGATTGAGCGGAGCCGCCACGGTCGCGTCCGCAGCCGCCACGGCGGGCGGCAGCCCGCCGGCTGCCATGCAAAGCAACCCCCACGGCCACCGATCCGCCTTCATCCTGCGGCCCGTGTGCCCGTCACTCGGGCACGATGATGCGGTGCGTCGACTTCACTTCTTCCATGACGAAGTAGGTGTGGGTCTGCTGCACACCGCGCAGCGCGGCGATGCGATCGCCGAGAAAGCGGCGGTAGCTCTCCATGTCGGTGACGCGCACCTTCAGCAGATAGTCGAAGCCGCCCGCCACCATGTGGCACTCCATGACTTCGTCGTGCGCCAGCATGGCCTGCTTGAAGCGCTCGAAGGCATCGGGCGTGGTGCGATCGAGGGAGACTTCCACGTATGCGAGCAGCCCGAGACCGAGCCGTCGCGGGTTGAGCCGCGCGAAGTACCCCTCGATGTAGCCGCCAGACTTGAGGCGCCGTACCCGCTCGAGCGTCGGGGTCACGGTGAGGTGCACCTCACGCGCGAGTTGCGAGACCGCGGCCCGTCCGTCCTGCTGCAGCCGCGCGAGCAGCCGGCGGTCGATGCGGTCGAGACTCCGCTCGGGAGCCGCTGAGGGCGCCGGCCGGGCCTTTGTGGCGTGCGTCTTTGCGGTCGTCATGGCAGTCAATTTTACTGATAAAGAGCTTTAAATGGATAACTATCCTCTACATATAGGGATAAAATAAGGATAATTCACTACAAGCTGGAGCGTACGCGACATGGTGGCGAACGGACTGACCGACCGATCGAATGGGGCGGGCGCTCTGGCGACGCTGCGCGCGCAACTGCGCGCCGCCACGCTGCGCCCGGAAGCAGCCGCTTCCGGTGAAGCGCTGGCTGACCTGACTCCCGTCCAGGGCGCACTCGAGCGCGCCCGGGCGCGCGCTGCGCGCTGG
>DASQRV010000317.1:0-3950 GCA_035642735.1 Steroidobacteraceae bacterium | reverse complement strand
CATCGAGCGCCGGCTCGCGGAATTGGGGGCCGCCGCACCGCCCGCAGCTGCCGGCGCGGCGGTCGCAGTGCCGCCGGCAAGCTCCGTTACCCCGAACGCAGCGGCCCTGCCGAACGCTCCGCCGGCGCCGAACGCCTCGGCGCTCCCGGATGTCTCTGCGCCCCCCGCGGGCGGAAATCTGGTCAACGAGCTCGGCAGCGGGCTCAGGCTGTGGGGCTACGGCGAGATCTATTACACCCACCCGACCCGCGAGCCGCAGGAATCGCAGTTCGATCTCGCCCGCGCGGTGTTCGGCATCGGTTACCGTTTCGACGAGCGCACCGAGTTCAACTCCGAATACGAGATCGAGCACGCCGTGGCCTCGGCCAGCGATGCCGGTGAGTTCGAAGTGGAGCAGTTCTACATCGATCGCCGCCTCAATGATGCGGTGACAGTGCGCGCCGGCCTGTTCCTCATGCCCTTCGGCTTCATCAACGAGCACCACGAGCCCACCAACTTCTACGGCGTGCAGCGCAACTTCGTCGAGACGCTCATCATCCCGAGCACCTGGCGCGAGGGCGGTTTCAATCTGCACGGCGACACCCCCGCCGGTTTCGGCTGGAACGTCGGGCTCACCAGCGGCTTCGACTTCTCCAGGTGGAACTTCGCCCCCGAGTTTCCGCCGTACCGCAACGCGCTCGAGCTCGAGGCCAGCAACATCGCGCCGCTGCAGGCGACGCACCAGGAGGCGGCGCTCGCGAATGCGCAGCGCCTCTCGCAATACGTGGCGCTCGGGTACTACGGCTTTCCGGGCGTCACGCTCGGAGCCGCGGTCAGCACGGGCAAAGCGGTACCGGTGCCCGCAGCGTCCGGTGCACCCACTTCCGGCGATCCGCGGGTGACGCTCTGGGAAGCGCATGCGCGCTGGACACCTTCGCGCTGGGACCTCGCGGCGATCTACTCGCGCGGTACGGTGAGCAACAGCGCCGCCGCGAACGCCGCCAATCCCGGCTCACCCAACCCGATTCCGGCTGCCTTCTACGGCTACTACCTGCAGGGGGCGTACGCCTTGTGGGAAAGCGCGGACTACCGCCTCAACCCGTTCGTGCGCTTCGAGCGCTACAACATGGGCGCGAGCTATGAGGGGACGCCAGGGCCTGCGATCCCGACGGGCGAGGTGCCGCTCTCGGCAGCTCCCGGGCACTATGGCCTCTGGCCGCAGAATCACGATCGCGTGTGGACCGCAGGCGCGAACTTCTTCCTCGGCCCGCACGTGGTGCTGAAAGGCGACTACCAGTGGTTCGAGGTGAACCGGGGGTTCAACCGTTTCGACCTGGGCCTCGGCGTGAGTTTCTGAGGCGGTCCTGACGACCGATGGGTGCCCGCGAAGCGCGGCAAGCGCGATTGCGAGGGGGGTTTCAGCGTGGGTGCTTCAGCGCTCCGCGCCCAGCACCACTTCCTCGGGCTCGTTGACGAAGTAGCCCTGGATGTACTGCACGCCGAGCTGCCACAGCACCGCCATCGTGTTGGCGTCCTCGACCCGCTCGCCGATGGTCTGGATGTTGCGGCGCCGGGCCGCCTCGACCAGGGCGCGCACCTGGATGTGCAGCTGCGGATCCGCCGCCAGCCCCTGGATGATGGTGCCGTCGATCTTCACGAAATCGAGCTGCACCGATTCCAGCAGCCGCATACTGTCGCGGCCGGAGCCGAAACCCTCGATAGCGAAGCGAAAACCGCGCTCGCGCAAGGCTGTGGCGAGCGCGGTGACCTCCGGCGCATAGCTCGCCGCGCTCTCCTCGGTGCTCTGGAAGCACAGCCGTTGCGGCTCGGCGCGGCTGGCGCGCAGATGGTTGTCGAGCCACTCGATGAAGGCCGCATCGCGCACCGTTTCCCGCGAGAGCCGCACGAACAGGCATACCGGCTTTTTCTGCGCGGCGAACGACAACGACGCCCCCACTACCCAGCGGTCGATGTTCTTCAGCAGGTCGTTGCGGCCAGCCGCCGCCATGAACTCCGACGGCAGCACCTCCCGACCCTGCGGGTCGATCATGCGCACCAGCACATCGAACATGCCCGGGTCCTCACCCTGGAGGCTCGCGATCGGCTGCTGCACCAGGCGGAAGCGGTTCTCCATGAGCGCCGCTTTGATGTGCTTCACCCACACCTTGTCGTACGACATCACGCGGCTGTCGGTATCGGCGCGATCCGAGGCGATCACCTGGTTGCCGCCGCGCGCCGCGCCCTTGCGCACGCACTCGAGCGCATCGGAGATCACGGCATCGAGGTCCACCTCGCCGGGCGAGACGACCGACAGTCCGATGGTGCAGTTCACCGACACGGATTTGTCGCGGATGCGCATGACGTGCCGGTGCACGCGCGCCAGCAGCCGCTCGCTCCAGGCGTTGACGTCGTTCTCGTTGCCGCGCTCGAGCAGTGCGAGGAACCGCACGCCGCCGAGGCGGCCGACCAGCTCCTTCGGGTGGAGCGTGGCCTCGAGGAGCCGCTCGACCTCGATCAGGATCTCCTCGCTCGCAGTCGTGCCGATCACGCGCTCGAGTGCGGCGAACTTGTCGATCTTCACGATGGCCAGGCAGCGCACGCCGCCGGGGGAGGGGATGGCGAGACGCTCGGCGAGCGCCTCGAGCAGCTCGCCCCGGCGCATGATACGGGCGCCGTCTTCCAGGCGCGGGGCCGCGGCGATCGCCTTTTCGATGAGGCGCGTCTTTTCACGCGGTCGCGACGGCACCACCAGCCGTACGCAGTCCTCGTCTTCGTGCTGCCCGAGCGCGAGCGTCATCTCGATCGGCAGCACGCTGCCATCGGCGAGCAGCGCGTTGGCGCGCAGCGGGTGGTCGTTCCAGCGGCCGTGCAGACAGGCGGCAAGCGCACCGCGCAGCGCTGCGTGCGTGGATTCTGCGAACAGGTCCATGACCGGCTGCCCGGCGATCCCTTCCTCGACGCCGAACAGCTCGAGCCACGCCGGGTTGGCCTCGATGACGATGCCTTCCTGCACCTGGAGGATGGCGTCGTTCGAGCGCTGCAGGACCGTGTCGAGCTGACTGCGCGCGCCGTGCGCCGACCGCACGCTGGCATCGAGCGTGCGCTCGATGTGGAATACGCGCAGTTCCCGCAGCACCACCGCTTGCAGCCGCGCCGGGTTGGCGAGCGTGACGACATCGCGGGCCCCGAGCTCGAGCCCGGCGGCGATGCGCGCCTCATCCACCTCCGGGGCGAGCTCGAGCACCGGCACAGTGGGCGCAAGCTGATCACGCACGCGCAGCACCGCTTCGAGCTCCTCGGGGGTGGTCGCGACGTGCACCAGGAGCTCCGGGTTGAGCTGCTCGAGCGCGTCGCCGAGATCGCGCAGCGCGGGGATCCAGGTGCAGTGCGCCGGTTGACCGGCGCGCCGCAACAGGCTGTTGACGGCCTCGACCGGATCGCGTGTGGCGCTCAGCACGATGAGCGGAACGGCGTTCGGCTCGTTCAAGAGAGCCTCCCTGGTGCTCTCGCGAGAGCGGCGGATTCTACACCGCGTCGTGGGGCGTCCGCGTGAGGCGCCTCGCGGAACCGGCTTTCACAAGCGGTAACAGCGGCTGCCGGCCGGCAGCGCGGCTGGCGGGGGTCGGGGGATGCCGCTATCATACGCGGCCCTTTTGAGCGGGCCGCGCACGTTGCCGGTCCCCAGGCGTGACACATGGCCAGCTACACCACCAGTGAGATCCGCGGGGGTCTCAAAGTCCTGCTCGATGGCGATCCGTACACCGTGATCGAGAACGAGTTCGTCAAGCCCGGCAAGGGCCAGGCGTTCAACCGCATCAAGGTACGCAACATCAAAACCGGCCGCACGATCGAGCGCACGTTCCGGTCGGGCGAATCGCTCGAGGCCGCCGACGTGGTCGACACCGAGATGCAGTACCTCTATCAGGACGGCGACTTCTGGCATTTCATGGTGCCGGAGAGCTTCGAGCAGT
>DASQRV010000316.1:0-2797 GCA_035642735.1 Steroidobacteraceae bacterium | reverse complement strand
ACGATGTACTGATGCTCGACCGGGATCGCCGGCACGTTGAGGCCGAGCAGCCGCCCGGTCTGCCGCGCGTAATTACCGGTCGCGAACACGAGGTGCTCGGCGGTGATGTCACCGCCCTTGGCGGTGCGCACGCGCCACTCTCCGGACCCGGTGCGCTCGATGCCGACGGCCTCGGTGTGCTCGTAGATCTCGGCGCCGGCGCTGCGCGCGCCCTTGCGCAGCGCCATGGTCAGATCGGCGGGGGCGATGTGGCCGTCCTGCGGGTGATAGAGGGCACCGATGATCGCCGCCATGTCAGCGCTGCCGCCGAGCTCGAGCAGCGGCCACAACTCCTGCACCTGCTTCGGTGTGATGATCTCGAAAGGCACACCGATGGTGTTGGCCGTGCCGCAGTACTTCTGGTACTCGTCCATGCGCTCGCGGGAGGTCGCGAGGCGCAGGTTGCCGGTAACGTGGAAGCTCACGTCCTGCCCGGTCTCCGCGGGCAACCGCTTGTAGAGATCGACCGAGTACTTGTGGAGCTGGCCCACGGTGTAGCTCATGTTGAAGAGCGGCAGGAGGCCCGCGGCGTGCCAGGTGGAGCCGGCGGTGAGCTCGGTGCGCTCGATCAGCGCCACATCCGTCCAGCCTTTCTTCGTCAGGTGATAGAGCGTGCTGACTCCCACCGCGCCGCCACCGATGACCAGGACCCGAACATGCGTCTTCACGAGAATGTCTCCAGTTGCGGCCGCGACCCCAGCCCCTGATCCGGGGTGGTCCGCCCGGCCTCCGCAAGAAACTCCGACACGTACGCCACGAAGGAGCGCGCCACCTCGATGCGGAACGTCTCGGTCGCCGTGCGCCACAGCACCACTTCGGCCTTCGCCAGCACGGTACGCGTACACATGCCGACGGGAAACGCACGCTCGTCGAGGTCGAGCGGGCAGCCCGCCGAGAGCAACGTTGCCGCCAGCAGCCCACGCAGCTCGCAGCCGCTCTGGCGGTGTCCGACGTCCACCAGCGAGTGCGGGAGCCCTGCGAGTGCCGTTGCCGCCTGCCCCGCGAGGGACGCGCCCTCGGCTGCGGGAGCGATCAGCAGCCACTCGTCCGGCCCGAGCCACAGCGCGGCACGCCCGTCCCGCGTCTGGGCCCGACACGCTTCCGCGGGGATACCCACTCCCGCCGCCTGCTCAGCGGCGGCACGCACCGCCGGCCCACCCCGGAGGATATAACGTGAAGCGGGCGGGAGCGGTGCGAGCGTCGGCCCGGCCTCGAAGCGGGGAGGTGAGCGTGCGGCGCTCAGGTCAGGCATTGAGGCGCGCTCCCTTCGGATCGTAGAAGACGGGCGAGGCAACCTGTACCGGCGCGACGCCGCCTGTCTCGAGGGGGACGTAGAGCGTCTGAGCCATGCGGCCGCGGCCTCCGGCGACGAGCGCCATGGCGATCGAGCGGCCGAGTGCGGCGCTGTAGTAGGAGGAGGTGACATGTCCGAGCGGGCGTACCGGCAGCGTGGCATCCGCTTGTGCCAGCACCTGGGAGCCCTCCTCGAGCACACGCTGCGGGTCCGCGGTAAGGAGTCCGACGAGCTGCCGCCGATCGGCGGACTGCATCGCCGGTCGCAGGAGGGAGCGCTTGCCGACGAAGTCAGTTTTGTTGCGGCCGATTGCCCAGGAAAGACCCGCGTCATCGGCAGTCACCGTGCCGTCTGTGTCCTGACCGACGATGATGTAGCCTTTCTCCGCGCGCAGCACGTGCATGGTCTCGGTGCCGTACGCCGTGATGGAATGTGCCTGTCCCGCCGCCCACACGGCCTCCCACACCGCGGCCCCGAAATCCGCCGGGACGTTCACTTCGAAGCCGAGCTCGCCGGTGAAGCTCACCCGAAAGAGCCGCATCGGCACCCCGCAGATGTGGCCCGCGGCGACGCCCATGTGTGGCAGCGATGCGGCGCTGAGGTCGATGTCCACGAGGCCGGCGAGCACCTGGCGCGCCCTCGGGCCCTGCACGGCGATCACCGCCCATTGCTCGGTGGTCGAGGTGAGCCAGACGGCGAGCTCCGACCACTCGGTCTGAAGGTAGTCCTCCATCATCGCCAATACCCGCGCGGCGCCGCCGGTGGTAGTCGTGACGTGGAAGCGGTCCGGCGCGAGACGCGCCACGACACCATCGTCGTACACGAACCCATCATCGCGCAGCAGCACGCCGTAGCGCGCGCGGCCGACGGCGAGCGAGTCCCACGCGTTGACGTACAGGCGGTTCATGAAGGTGACCGCGTCGGGCCCCACCACCTCGACCTTGCCGAGCGTAGAGGCATCGAATAAGCCGCAGGCGCTGCGCACCGCGCGACACTCGCGGGCGACCGCAGCGTGCATGTCTTCCATGCCGCGCGGGAAATAGCGTGCGCGTTTCCACAACCCGACATCCTCGAACACGGCGCCCTGCGCGCGCGCCCAGCCGTGCATCGGCGTCGTGCGTACCGGGTCGAAGAGCTCCCCGCGCGCGGGACCGGCGAAGCTGCCGAAGCTCACCGGCGTATAGGGCATGCGGAAGGTGGTGAGGCCGACCTGCGGAATGGGCTTGCCCAGCGCGCTCGAGACGATCCCGAGCGCATTCAGGTTGGAGGTCTTGCCCTGATCGGTCGCCATGCCGGTGGTGGTGTAGCGCTTCACGTGCTCGATGGAGTGAAAACCCTCGCGCGTGGCGAGCGCGAGATCCCCGGTGGTGACATCGTTCTGCCAGTCGACGAACGCCCGGCCACGTCCGCCGCGCGGTCGCGCAAGCACGCCATTCACCCGCACACCCGGTTTTCCCTGCGTCG
>DASQRV010000315.1:0-13471 GCA_035642735.1 Steroidobacteraceae bacterium | reverse complement strand
CGAGGGCCACGTCCGCATCGACGCCGATCCGCGCGGCAGCCTGCGCGCCGACCAGGCGGTGGTGGAGTTCCGCGATAATCGCATCTTGCGTGCCACCGCGAGCGGCAAGCCGGCGGAGTTCGAGCAGCCGCGGCCTGATTCGCAGCAGATGGCACGCGGCCATGCCAACGAGATCATTTATGACGTGAACGAGGGTACCGTGCGGCTGTCGGAGAACGCCTGGCTGACGGACGGCACCAATGAGATCTCCGGTCCCCTGCTCGTGTACAACATCCGCGCGCAGCGCGTGCAGGCGGCCACGCAGTCGGGCACCGACCAGCGCGTGCACATCGTCATCCAGCCGCAGAGCGCACCCTCGACGCCGGCGGGCAAAACTCACAACGAGCCCGGCAAGACGCCGCCACCTGTACCCAAGTGACGACCGCGCTCAAAGCTACGGGCCTGGCCAAGAGCTACAAGTCGCGCCAGGTCGTGAAGGATCTGTCGCTCGAGCTCGATAGCGGCGAGGTCGTGGGACTGCTCGGACCCAACGGCGCCGGCAAGACCACGGCCTTCTACATGATCGTGGGGCTCGTGCCCTGTGATGCGGGACGCATCGTGCTCGGCGATGTCGACCTGACGCTTCTGCCGATGGATCGCCGCGCACGGCTCGGCCTCGGATACCTGCCGCAGGAGGCCTCGGTGTTCCGCAAGTTGTCCGTGGAGGACAACATCATGGCGATCCTCGAGACGCGTGACATGGAACGCGCCGCGCGCGAAGAGCGCCTCGAGCAGCTGCTCGCCGAGCTGCGCATCGGACACGTGCGCAAGACGCAGGGGCTCGCGCTCTCGGGCGGGGAGCGGCGGCGCGTCGAGATCGCCCGGGCGCTTGCGGCCGAGCCTCGGTTCATGCTTCTCGATGAGCCCTTCGCGGGCGTCGACCCCCTCTCCGTGCTCGACATTCAGCGCATCATCCGTGAGCTCACCGAGCGTGGCATCGGCGTGTTGATCACTGACCATAATGTCCGCGAGACCCTGGGGGTGTGTGCGCGGGCGTACATCGTCAACCAGGGGACGGTGATCGCCTCCGGCACTGCGGAAGAAGTCCTTGCCAACCCCCAAGTCCGTGAGGTGTACTTGGGTGAGTCGTTCCGGCTATGAGGCTCCGGAAGAGTAAGAGCAAACCACTTTGTTTTTCAATTGCTTACACAACTAATCCGGAACGGCTGACCCCACCTCCCCGCAACGACCATGCTCAAACCCTCTCTGCAGCTGAAGCTGGGTCAGCAACTGACCATGACCCCGCAGCTGCAGCAGGCCATCCGGCTCCTGCAGCTGCCGGCGCTCGAGCTGCAGGCGCACATCCGGGAGCTCCTCGAGACGAACGTGATGCTCGAGCCCCTGGAAGAGCCCGAGGGCACTGGAACCTTCGAGACGATCCTCACCGCGGCGGAACAGCCCAAGGCCGCCGAGCGTGCCGCCGAGAGCAGCGTCGAAGTCCTCGAGGAGGGCTGGGGCGAGCACAGCGTGGGGCCCGCCGACCGACCGTGGAACGGCGACGATGACGAGCGCCAGCAGGAGTACGCCGACTCCTCCGGGGAGTCGCTGCAGGATCACCTGCTGTGGCAGCTCGAGCTCGCCACCCTTGCGCCGAGGCAGCTGGCGATCGCCCGCGCGATCGTCGATGCGGTGAGCGACGATGGCTATCTGACCGAGTCGCTCGAGGAGATCGGGGAAACTCTGCGCCCGGAGCTGGAATGCACCACCCTGGAGATCGCGGGCGTGCTGAGTCGCGTGCAGGCGCTCGATCCCCCGGGCGTCGGTGCACGCTCGGTCGGCGAGTGCATCGAGCTGCAGCTGCGGCAGCTCGACCCCGCGACGCCCGGCTTCGAAACGGCGCTGCGCATCGCGCGGCATCACCTCGAGCTGGTCGCCGAACGCGAGCTGTCGCTGCTGCGCCGCGAGCTGCACGCGACCGAGGAGGAGATCGCCTGCGCGCTCGCGCTGGTGCGCTCGTGTCATCCACGGCCGGGCGCCACGGTGAGCGCCGGCAGCGCCGAGTACGTGGTGCCGGACGTGTTCGTGCGTCGTACCGAGCAGGGCTGGGGCGTCGAGATCAATCCGGCAACGCTGCCGCGCGTGCGCCTCAATCAGAGCTACGCCAGCCTCATCGGCCGCAATGCCAGCCACGCCACCATGCGCGCGCAGCTGCAGGAGGCGCGCTGGCTGCTGAAGAGCCTGGAAATCCGCCACGAAACGCTGATGAAGGTGGCGCGCTCGATCGTCGAGCGGCAGGCGGCGTTCCTCGAGCACGGCGAGGAGTACATGCGGCCGATGATCCTCAAGGACATCGCGGAAGCGGTCACCATGCACGAGTCGACCATCTCGCGCGTGACTTCCGGCAAATACATGCACACCCCGCGCGGCGTCTTCGAGCTGCGCTACTTCTTCTCGAGCCAGGTCGAGGGCGCGGACGGCTCGGGCACCTCCTCGACCGCGATCCGCGCCAAGATCAGAAAACTCGTCAGAGACGAGGACCCGGAAGCACCGTTGAGCGATGGCCGCATCGCCGAGCTGCTCTCGGCCGAGGGCATACCGGTGGCGCGGCGCACCGTCGCCAAGTATCGCGAGGCCATGGGGATCGCGGCCTCGAACGAGCGGCGTCGCACGGGACCGGGACAAATGTAAGCAGGTGTCACGCAAGGAGACGACGTATGCAGCTCAGCGTCACAGGCCATCACGTCGAGGTCACCGAAGCGCTGCGGGGCTATGTGGAGAAGAAACTGGAGCGCATTGGCAGGCACTTCGACCAGGTGATCGACGTGCACTGCGTATTGACGGTGGAGAAGCTGCGACAGAAGGCCGAGGCAACGCTACACGTGAGCGGTAGTGCCATCTACGCGGACGCAACGCAGGAAGACATGTACGCGGCCATCGATCTGCTGGCGGACAAGCTCGATCGCTGCATCAAGAAGCACAAGGAGAAGCGCGCCGACCACCACGCCGCCGCCGTGCGCGCGCTGCGCATCTGAGAGGGGGCAAGGGCCGCCGCGGCCGCTGAGGGCCGCGGGCGCCTCAAACTTGGCGAGCGGCGCCGCCGCTGGATAACATGGCGGCGTGCGCATCATCATCCTCAGCGGGCTTTCGGGGTCCGGCAAGAGCGTGGCCTTGCACATGCTCGAGGACCTCGGCTTCTATTGCATCGACAACATCCCGGCGGCACTGCTGAAGCCGTTCGTCTCCTACACCGTGCGCAGCCCCGAGGCCACCTACGAGCGCACCGCGATCGGGCTCGACGCCCGCAATACCCCGGCCGAGGTGGCGAGCGTTCCGCAGCTCATCGACGAGCTGCGGCGCAGCGGCCTGCAGTGCGAGGTGGTATTCCTGGTGGCGGCGGAGGACGAGCTGCTGCGGCGCTTCGCGGAAACGCGCCGCAAGCATCCGATGAGCCGCAGCGGCGTCGGGGTCCGCGAGGCGATGGCGCTCGAGCGCGAGCTGCTCGAGCCGATCGCGTCCGTCGCCGACCTGCTGATCGACACTTCGCGCCTCTCGGTGCACTCCCTGCGCGACATCATCCACAAGCGCGTCGAGCAGCGCTCCGCCGGCAAGCTGTCGCTCACTTTCGAGTCGTTCGGCTTCAAGCGCGGCATCCCCGCCGACGCCGACTTCGTGTTCGACGCCCGCGCGTTGCCGAATCCCTACTGGGAGCCGGGCCTGCGCAACCTCACGGGGCGCGATGCCGAGGTGATCCGCTTCCTCGAGACCCAGACCAACGTCGCGGCGCTCATCGCTGACATCGCGCGCTTCGTGCGCGGCCGCGTGCCCGAGTACCAGGCGAGCAACCGCGGCTACCTCACGGTGGCGGTCGGGTGCACCGGCGGTCAGCACCGCTCGGTCTACATCGTCGACCGTCTCGCGGAGATCTTCGCCGCCGAATCCGCCAACGTCATGGCGCGTCACAGCGGGCTGCCGGGGGCGAAGCTCTTCAAGCCGGCACGCGCCGCCGGCGGCCAGTAACCTCAGGCACAGGGATGTGCTCACCGCCGCAGGTGGCGAGCGGCGAGCGCAAACCACGCTTTTCGCTCGCCGCATGCGCGGGGCGTGACAGGAAGTCCGCCCCGCGCTTGAACTAGGTGGCCTGCGCCACGCCGGCCGCGGTCATCACCTGCGGCAGCTTCTCCCCGCCCATGAACGCCACGAGCGCCGAGCGCGCTTCCATGGCGTCGCGGTAGCCGAGCTCGATGAGCGCGCGCGTATAACCGGCCTCGAAGGTGAGATAGCTCGCGAGCTGATCCCCGGAGGCATCGGGGCCGCCGATCACGCGCAGCAGTGCGCGCAATCCCCGTGGGATCTCGCCGGCATGACGCGCGGCGAGCTCGCGCGGGTCGACCGAGGGCGCCAGCATCAGTGTCTCGATGGGCCGGCCGCCGCGCGCGACCTGCGGCGCGGCGTGCACCAGCTCGTTGAAGCGCTCGAGCTGCTCGAGGTCGCCATAGATCTGGTCGGTGAACAGCGTGTCCAGCATGTAGCCGAAGATCTCGCCTGGGGTCGGCATGATCGGCGGCAGGCGGTGCACCTGGACCCCGGCGGCGCGTCGCGCGCGCACGCCGATGATCAGCAGCCGGTCGGCGCCGAGGTGAATGGCAGGGCTCAGGGGGTGGACCTGGCGCATGGCGCCATCGCCGTAGTACTCATCACCGATCCTCATCGGCGGGAACAGCAAGGGGATCGCCGCGCTCGCCATGAGGTGATCGAGGGTGACCTGCGTGCGCACCCCGACGCGCTGCACGCGCGACCAGTCGCGGATCGAGTCGATGCCCTCGAAGAACGCCACCGAGCGACCGGTGCTGTAGCTGGTGGCGCACACCGCGAAGGCACGCAGGTGTCCGCGCTCGATGCTGCGACCGATGCCGGCGCAGTCGACGTGCACCCCGAGCAACTGGCGCAGCGGCGTGTTGTCGAGCATCGACTTCGGCGGCGACAGCACCATGCCGCCGGAAATGAGTGCCAGCACCCAGTGTGCGCCGGCGCGCGTCATGTGCCGCGCATCGACGTGGAACACCTGACTCGAGCGGAAATTGGCCCACACGCGCTCGAGTCCCGCCACCGCGCGGCGCCACTGGTGCGCCTCGGCCGCGAGCACGCTCGCGGCCACGGCCCCCGCAGAGGTGCCGACGATCACCTGGAAGGGGTTGCGGGAGCGCGGCAGCATCTCGGCGAGCGCGAGCAGCACGCCGATCTGGTATGCCGAGCGCGAGCCGCCGCCGGTCAGGACGAGGGCCACCGTCGGGCGCAAGCCCGGTCGGGAGAGAGTGTCGGCGAGCCCGTCCATTAGTGCGCGTGCCAGCGCCGCTATTATGAAACCCCGGGCGGGGCGCTCTGTGTGACCGAAGTCGCGCCTGTGCCGGTAAGCGTGGGCGCGCCACCGCCCGGGGGTCGGCGCAGCCCGGCGATGGCGAGATCCAGACCCGCAAGGGTGAGCGGAAACATCCTGCCGCCGATGAGCTCGCGCGTGATGCCGGTCGAAGCAGAGTACGCCCAGCGTGCCGCGGGCTCGGGGTTGAGCCACACCAGGCGCGGAAACGTCGCGCAAAGTCGCTGCATCCACACCGCGCCCGCCTCCTCGTTCCAGTGCTCGATGCTGCCGCCGGGCTGCACGATCTCGTAGGGGCTCATGGCGGCATCGCCCACCAGGATGACGCGGTAGTCGCGCCCGTAGGTGCGCAGCACGCGCTCGGTGGGGATTCGGGTCGCGCCGCGGCGCTGGTTGTCCTTCCACAGGCTCTCGTAGAGAAAGTTGTGGAAGTAGAAATACTCCAGGTGCTTGAACTCGCTGCGCGCCGCCGAGAACAGCTCCTCGCAGATGCGCACGTGGCCGTCCATCGAGCCGCCGACGTCCAGGAACAGCAGCACTTTGATCGCATTGTGCCGCTCGGGCACCAGCTTCAGATCGAGCAGTCCGCCGTTGCGCGCGGTGGCGTCGATCGTGCCCTCGAGATCGAGCTCCTCGCGGGCGCCCTCGCGCGCGAATCTGCGCAGCTTGCGCAGCGCCAGCTTGAGATTGCGCGTGCCGAGCTCGACGGTGTCGTCGAAATTGCGGTACTCGCGCTGCTCCCATACTTTCACCGCGCGATGCGCGCCCGGGCCGTGCCCGCCGATGCGGATCCCCTCGGGGTTGAAACCGCCGGTGCCGAAGGGCGAGGTGCCGCCGGTGCCGATCCAACGGTTGCCGCCCGCGTGGCGCTGCTGTTGCTCGCGCAGCCGCTCGCGCAGCGTCTCCAGCAACTGCTCCCAGCCGCCGAGCGCCTCGATGCGGCGCCGCTCGGCCTCGGAGAACGTGCGCGCGGCGAGCGATTGCAGCCACTCGGCCGGCACGGTGGCGGCGAGCTGCGCGAACGCCTGCTCAGCGCCCTGGAAGGTACGGGCGAACACCCGGTCGAAGCGGTCGTAGTGGCGCTCGTCCTTTACGAGACAGGCGCGCGCGAGGTAGTAGAAGTCCTGTGCCGAAACCTCGGCGACGCGCGCCTCGAGCGCCGCGAGCAGCACCAGAAACTCGGTAAGCGAGACCGGGACTCCCGCGCTACGCAGCTCGAAGAAGAATCGCACCAGCACGGCGAGGCGCCCTCAGCGCGCCCGGCGGTGCATGAACACCAGCTGCTCGAACAGGTGCACGTCCTGCTCGTTCTTCAGCAGCGCGCCGTGCAGGACGGGAATCACCCTGCGTGTGTCCGTGCCGCGCAGGGCTTCGGGCGGGATGTCCTCGGCGAGCAGCAGCTTGATCCAGTCGAGCAGCTCCGAGGTCGAAGGTTTCTTCTTCAGGCCCGGAGTAGCGCGCACCTCGAAGAATACCGCGAGCGCCTCGGCGAGCAGCTCCTGCTTCAGGCGCGGGTAGTGCACCGCCACGATGGCACGCATCGTGGCCTCGTCCGGGAAGCGGATGTAGTGGAAGAAGCACCGGCGCAGGAACGCGTCGGGTAACTCCTTCTCGTTGTTACTGGTGATGATGATGATCGGCCGATGCCGCGCCGTGACCAGCTCGCGCGTCTCGTGAACGTAGAACTCCATGCGATCGAGCTCGCGCAGCAGGTCGTTGGGAAACTCGATGTCCGCCTTGTCGATCTCATCGATCAGCAGCACCGGCTGAACCGCGGACTCGAAGGCTTCCCACAGTCGTCCCTTGACGATGTAGTTGCGGATGTCGTGCACCCGTTCCTCGCCGAGCTGCGAATCGCGCAGCCTGGAGACGGCGTCATATTCGTACAGACCCTGCTGCGCCTTGCTGGTCGACTTGATGTGCCACTCGTACAGCGGCCGGCCGAGCGCGTGGGCGATTTCCTGCGCGAGCTGCGTCTTGCCCGTGCCCGGCTCGCCCTTGATGAGCAACGGGCGCGCGAGAGCGATCGCGGCATTCACCGCCATCATGAGGTCATCGGTCGCGACGTAGCGGTCGGTGCCGGAGAAGCGTTGCAGGTCAGTCATATGGAGCAGTCTAACCGCGCGGAGTGGCTGTCCGCCGAGTCAGGGCGCCAGTGTCAGTGTGTGCCGGGCAGGCCCGGGCAGCAATGGCAGCGCTTCCCCACGCGCCCATTCCATGAATCCCGCACGGTAGTAGGGCGACAGCGGGTGCCCGCTCTGCCCTCCGGGAATGTGCAGGTAGCCTTCACTTTCGTGTCCCGGTGAGACGGCAAAACGCTCGGACGCGCCCTGGATATCGATCTGAACCCGCGGCATGTTCCGATCGCCCGGCAGCTCGAGCGTCGGCATGTCGAGGAACGAAGCGAGCCACGGCAGCGCGCGGGACAGCGGATGACGGATCTGCACCGTGTTGTGTGCACCCCAGGTGCAGCGAGCGAGCTCCCGGCAGCTCGCGCCAAGCCCGGCGATCGTGGCATCGACCTGGACGCGCAGGAACTCGGGCCAGTCGGCATAGTCCCTTGCGAGCAGGTGCAGCGGCTGGCGGGTCACCAGCTCCCACAGCGGTCCCTCGAACTGATCCGGCGGCCAGCTGGCGCCGTCCTCCGGAACGCGCAGCGCCGCGAGCAGCATTCCCCACGCCGCCTGCTGCACACGCTCGTGGTAGGCGCGCACCAGCCGGTAGCCCACCGAATCGACGCTCGCCTCTGCGTTCCAGTGCTCGATGAGCCCGCGGAACTCGGCCCGTCGCGGGTGCCCCTGGAGTGCCTGGCCATCGAGCAGCGTGAGCAGGAGCTGCTGCCAGCGGCCGAGGAATACCGCGCGATCATCGAGCTGGATGCGCAGCATGTCCGCGGGCGTCGCGGGACCGGCGAGCGCTACCAGGTCGTCGCGGATCTGACCGGCGCGCGCGCCGAGGTTGTACTGGGCACCGAGGCTCGCGAGATCTCCACCGATGAGCTGCAACTGGCGCGGATCGGTCGCAACCCGTGCGTTCGCCGTCCACAGCCGCCCGAGCGGCGGATCCACGATCCGCGGATGATCGGCTGCGGTCGTCCATGTCGGGCTGCCGCGCACACGCCCGGCTTCCACGTTCTCGGGAATGCGACCGAAGATGGTCCAGGCGATGTGGCCGGCGCGGTCGCCCAGCACGGCGTTCTGATGCGGTATGCCGATCCCGGGTGCGCGTGCCAGCGCCTCCTCGACCGAGCTCGCGCGCTCGAGCTCCATGAGGTTGAGATTGGTCGCCTCGGGGAGCTGCGCCAGCCAGGCGACGAACCAGCAGCGCTGGCTGCCGGGATCCTCGCGCCACAGCACGCCAAGGGGGCCGCTTCTGACCTCCAGCCCGACGCTCGGCGCGCCGTGTACACGGATCTCCTCGCGCACCGGCGTGAACGGCGCGTCCCGCTCGGGCGCAGTGCATGGCGCCGGCGCCACGTCGAACCAGTTGCCGTAGCTGTTGGTGAAGCCCCAGGCGATATGGCCGTTGGAGCCCGCGACGAGTAGCGGCGTCCCCGGCAAAGTCACGCCGTTCAGATCGAGCTCCGGCACTCCCTCGTGCGGCGGAATCCGCAGACGCGCGTGATACCAGACCGGCGGCACGCGCTCTCCGAGATGCATGTCGTTGGCGATGAGCGCCGCGCCACTCAGCGTGTGGCTGCCGGCCACCGCCCAGTTGTTGCTGCCGGCGGCTGGCGCGCTCACTGCAGGTCCGGGGGTGGCGGGTGAGGTGCCACCATTGCGTATGTCGAGGACGGTGGCGTCGGGGACCGCCAGCGGCGCGCTCGCGAGGGCCATCGGCTCGGCCGGGGCATCCCAGCTGGTGCCCGCCGGATAGAAGAACGCGAGCGCGCACTTCCAACTCGCGGCGCACATAGGTCCCCCGAGCCGCGCGTTGATCTGCTGCCGCAGCATCTCGCGGCCCAGCCCGTCGGCCTGCAGATCCCACCACATCGCGTACACGACCAGTGTGCTGTCCTCGCTGCGCCAGGGCGCGGGTGCCTGCCCCAGCAGCCAGTACTCCCACGGACGGGCGCCGAGGCTGGCGAGTCCGGCGTTGACGCCGCGCGCGTACGCCTCGACCACCGCGCGCTGCGCCGGGGTGGCCGCAGCCACGACCTCGCGCGCGACCGTGCGGAAGCGGAACAGCCGGGTCTTGCGATCCTGATCGACCGCCACCGGGCCGAAGAGCTCCGAGAGCTCCCCGGCGGCGAGCCGCCGCGCGAGATCCATCTGGAAAAAGCGGTCCTGGCCGTGTACGAAGCCGGTGGCGTAGGCGAGATCCACCCGATCGCGGGCCTCGATGGTCGGCACTCCCAGCGCGTCGCGCGCAATGCTGACCGGGGCGCTGAGGCCCGGAAGGTGGACACGGCCGTCGAGCTGCGGCAGCGAGGCACGCAGCAGCCCATAGACGGTGCCGAGCGCCGCCAGCACCAGCACCGCGGCCGCCGCGCCGATGAGCTTCAGCGTACGCATGGGCGTCCCTGCGCCCTATTTCGCCGCGTCCAGGGCGACCGTGAGGATCTGCATGGAGTTGGTCCCGCCCTGGACCCCGGAGTGCTCGCCCTTGGTGAGGATCACCAGGTCGCGCTCCTTCACCAGCTGCAACTCCAGCAGCCGCGTGAACAGTGCACGGTACAGGCTCTCGGTCGAGCCGCCGCCTGCGGTGACATCGAAGATCACCGGGTAGACGCCGCGATAGAGCGTCACGCGGCGGCGTGTCGCCTCGTGGCGCGTGAACGCATACACGGGGATGTCAGCGCGGATGCGTGACATCCACAGCGGGGTCATGCCCGATTCGGTCAGAGCCACGATCGCGCGCACCTTCATGTGGCTGGCCATGTACATGACGGCCATCGCAATCGCTTCTTCAGAGCCCTTGAACTGCCCGTCGACGGCGCGATGGCGTGAGCGGCTGTGGGTGAGCTGATATTTCTCGGCGCCCTCGATCACCTGCGCCATCGCCTGCACCGCTCGCACCGGATAGCGCCCGGTGGCGGTCTCGGCCGACAGCATGACGGCATCGGTGCCATCCATCACGGCGTTCGCGACATCGCTCACCTCGGCGCGTGTCGGCACCGGGCTGTTGATCATCGACTCCATCATCTGGGTCGCGGTGATGACCACCTTGTTGCGCGTGCGGGTCTGGTGAATGATGGTTTTCTGGAGCCCCGTCAGCTCCGCGTACCCCATCTCCACGCCCAGGTCGCCGCGCGCCACCATGATGACGTCGGACGCGTCGATGATCCCGGCCAGGTTGTGGACCGCCTCGTGCCGCTCGATCTTGGCCACGATGCGCGCGTCGCTGCCCGCCTGCCGCAGCAGCGTGCGCGCTTCCTGGATGTCGCGCGCCTCGCGCGCAAATGACACGGCGACGTAGTCGATGGCCTCCGCGGCCGCGAAAGCAATGTCCTCGCGATCGCGCTCGGAGAGCGCCGGCGCCGAGATGCCGCCGCCCTGGCGGTTGACCCCCTTGCGGTCGGAAAGCGCGCCACCGACACGGACGCGGGTCTCGATGCGGGTGCCGGCCACCTGCACGACGTCCAGTACGATCTGCCCGTCGTTCAGCAGCAGGGTATCGCCGGGCGCGACGTCCTTCGGCAGGTTCTTGTAGGCGACTCCCACGGCCTGAGCGGTGCCGGCCCTGGGATCGAGCGCCGTGTCGAGCGTGAACGGCGCTCCCTCGTCGAGCTGCACGCACCCCTCGCGGAAGCATTCGATACGGATCTTCGGTCCCGCCAGGTCGAGCAGCACGCCGACACAACGATCGGCCCGCTGCGCCGCCGCGCGCACCTGCGCGAGCCGCCGCCTGCGGTCCTCGACCGTACCGTGCGAGGCATTGAGGCGCACGACATCGAGCCCGGCGCGCATCATCTGCGTCAGCACCTCGAGATCGTCGGTCGCGGGACCGAGCGTCGCGACGATCTTGGCGCGCCTCAGGGGCGTCTCGTCGCGACCCTCGCGGCTGCGGTCACTCACGCGCGCTGCTCGAGCACGGCCACCGCCGGCAGCGTCTTGCCCTCCACGAACTCGAGGAAGGCGCCACCGCCGGTGGAGATGTAGGAGATACCGTCCTCGACGCCGTACTTCTCGATCGCCGCGAGTGTGTCGCCGCCGCCGGCGAGGGAGAACGCCTTGCTGCGCGCTACGCCGGCGGCGATGGTGCGCGTGCCCTCACCGAACTGCTCGAATTCGAATACGCCGACCGGGCCGTTCCAGATGATGGTGCCTGCCGCCTGCAGCAGCGCGCTGCAGCGGTCGGCGGTGTCGGGGCCGATGTCGAGGATCATCTCGTCGCGCCGCACCTCGGCGACCGGACGCACGTCGGCGTGCGCCGTGGCGGCGAACTCGCGGCCAACCACCACATCGGTCGGCAGCGGAATCTCCACATCGCGGGCACGAGCCTTGTCCATCAGACGGCGCGCGACGTCGAGCATTTCCATCTCGCACAGCGAGCGGCCGACATCGATGCCCGTAGCGGCGAGAAAAGTGTTGGCAATGCCGCCGCCGACGATCAGCTGGTCCACCTTGTCGAGCAGTGACTCGAGCACCGTCAGCTTGGTCGAGACCTTGGAGCCGCCGACGATGGCGATGAGCGGGCGCGCCGGCTCCTTGAGCGCGCGCTCGAGTGCCTCGAGCTCCCCGACCAGCAGCGGTCCGGCACAGGCGACGGGCGCGAAGCGCGCCACGCCGTGGGTACTGGCCTCGGCGCGGTGTGCCGTGCCGAAGGCGTCCATCACGAACACCTCGCACAGCGCCGCCATGCGCCGTGCGAGCTGCTCATCGTCCTTTTTCTCGCCCTTGAGGAAGCGCACGTTCTCGCACAGCACCGCGCTGCCGGGCGCGCAGTCGACGCCATCGATCCAGCCCTTGCGCAGCGGCACGGGTTTGCCGAGCAGCTCCGACAGGCGCACCGCGACCGGCGCCAGCGTCAGCGCCGGATCCTCCTGGCCCTCCTGCGGGCGACCGAGGTGCGACATGACGAACACGCGCGCGTGCTGGTCGAGCGCGTAACGGATGGTGGCGAGGGAGGCACGGATGCGGGCATCGCTCGTCACCACACCGTCCTGCACCGGCACGTTCAGGTCTTCCCGGATCAGGACCCGCTTGTTGCGCAGGTCCGTGTCGGTCATCCGCAATAACTTCATGAGGCCCTGGACCACGCCAGCGTGGTGTCGATCATGCGGTTGGAGAAGCCCCATTCGTTGTCGTACCAGGCGCACACCTTGACGAGAGTGCCTTCGATCACCTTGGTGAGCGTAGCGTCGAATATCGAGGAATGCGCGTCATGATTGAAGTCGATCGACACGAGCGGCGCATCGTTGTAGGCAAGGACCCCCTTCATCGGGCCGGCGGCCGCCTGCTCCAGCGCCTTGTTCACCTCCTCCACAGAGGTAGCGCGCCTGGCGCTGAAGGTGAGGTCCACCAGTGACACGTTGATCGTCGGCACGCGCACGGCGAAGCCATCCAGCTTCCCCTTGAGCTCCGGCAGCACCAGCCCGACGGCGGCCGCGGCCCCGGTCTTGGTCGGGATCTGCGACATGGTCGCCGAGCGCGCGCGGCGCAGGTCGGGATGATAGACGTCGGTGAGCACCTGGTCGTTGGTGTAGGCGTGGATGGTCGTCATGATGCCGGCCGCGATGCCGACCTTGTCGTGCAGCACCTTGGCAACCGGCGCCAGGCAGTTGGTGGTGCACGAGGCGTTGGAGATCACGCTGTAACCGCTCTTGAGCGTCTGGTGGTTGACGCCGTAGACGATGGTGGCATCGACGTCCTCGCCGCCGGGCGCGGAGATCACCACCTTCTTCGCCCCGCCCTTGAGATGCGCACCCGCCTTGGCCTTGGTGGTGAATAGCCCGGTGCACTCGAGCACGTATTCGGCCCCGACCTCGCCCCAGGGAAGCTTGGCCGGGTCGCGCTCGGCAAACACGCGGATGCGGTCGCCGTTCACCACCATGTAATCGCCGTCCACCTTGACCTCGCCGTCGAAGCGGCCGTGCACGGTGTCGTAGCGCGTCAGGTGCGCGTTCGCCTTCGGGTCGCACAGGTCGTTGAGCGCGACGATCTGCACCTGCCCGGT
>DASQRV010000314.1:0-6525 GCA_035642735.1 Steroidobacteraceae bacterium | reverse complement strand
CGATGCGCTGGCGCGCGTGGCCCGGGTGGCGCCCGCCCGCTGGCTGAGCCCCCTCGAAGGGCCCCACTGGGGTTATCGCCGCCGCGCACGCCTCGGCGCGAAGTTCGTACGTAAGAAGGGCACGGTGGTGATGGGATTCCGGGAGCGGGCGGCCCCGCTCATCGCGCAGCTGCGCTCGTGTGATGTGCTCGCGCCGCCTGCCGGCGCTCTGATCGCGCCGCTCGCGGCGATGCTGACCGGGCTCAGCATCCGCGAGCGTGTGCCGCAGATCGAGGTGGCCGTCGCCGCTAACGGTACGGCACTTGTACTGCGGGTGCTCGAGGCACCTCCGCCGGCGGATGTGGCGCGCCTCGAAGCCTTTGCGGCCGAACACGGCGTGCGGCTCTTCCTGCAGCCCGCCGGGCTCGATTCGGTGCACGAGCTCGGAGTGGCCGCCGAGCCATTGCACTACCGCCTGCCGCGCTTCGATGTGGAGCTGCAATTTGCGCCCACCGATTTCATCCAGGTGAACGCAGCGGTCAACGAGGCGCTGGTGGAGCGTGCCCTCGCGCTGCTCGAGCTCACACCCGCGGCCAGGGTGCTCGATCTCTATTGCGGGCTCGGCAACTTCAGCCTGCCGCTCGCGCGCCGCGCGGCGCAGGTGGTCGGCGTCGAGGGGGATGCCGCACTGGTGGCCCGCGCCCGCGGCAACGCCCGGCACAACGGCCTCGGCAACGCCGAGTTTCACGTAGCGGACCTCGCTGCGCCGCCGGATGCATCCCTGCCCTGGATGCGGCACGGCTATTCGCACGTGCTGCTCGACCCGCCGCGCACCGGCGCACGTGCGGTGTTGGCGGCGCTGTCGCGGATCGCGCCGCAGCGCCTGTTGTATATTTCCTGTCATCCGGGAAGTCTGGCGCGCGATCTGGGGGTGTTGGTGCACGAGCATGGCTTTGCGCTCGCTGCGGCCGGGGTGGTCGACATGTTTCCGCATACCGCGCATGTCGAATCGCTGGCGCTGCTCACCGCGGGCACCGGGCGCGGCGCCGCGGCGGCGCCCCTCGCATGAGTCTCGGTCCCCTGATGGTCGATCTCACCGGGACGGAGGTCTCGGCGGAGGAGCGCGACCTGCTGGTCCATCCGCTCGTCGGCGGTGTGATCCTGTTCACACGCAACTACCTCGATCCGCAGCAACTGACGGCCCTGGTGAGCGCGATTCACGCCGTGCGCTCGCCACCGCTCATCGTTGCGGTCGACCAGGAAGGCGGCCGCGTGCAGCGCTTTCGCAGCGGCTTCTCGCTCCTGCCCCCCGCGCGCCGCATCGGTCACGAGTTCGACCTGGACGCGCGCGCCGGTGTGGCTCTGGCGCGCTCGCTCGGCTGGCTGATGGCGGCGGAGCTACGGGCACATGGGGTCGACATCTCCTTCGCCCCCTGCGTCGACCTCGATCTCAAGGTGAGCGAGGTGATCGGGGAGCGCGCTTTCCACGCCAGCCCCGATGCGGTCGCGCAGCTCGCCGGCGCGTGGGCGCACGGGATGCGGGAAGCCGGCATGGCGGCCACCGCCAAGCACTTCCCGGGCCATGGGGCGGTCGTCGCGGATTCGCACCTCACGCTCCCGGTCGACCGGCGGCCTCTCCCCGACCTTGCCCCCGACCTGACCCCCTACCGGCGCCTCATCGCCAACGGTCTTCCGGCCGTAATGACCGCCCACGTGCTCTTCCCGGGGGTGGATTCCGCCCCCGCGAGTCTCTCCGGTCGCTGGATTCGCGACGTGCTGCGCGGAGAGCTGCGATTCCAGGGGGTAGTGTTCAGCGACGATCTGTCCATGGGAGGGGCAGCCGCCGCCTACGGAGACGTGGTCACCCGGGCGCGGCAGGCCCTGTCGGCGGGCTGCGACATGCTACCGGTCTGCAACAATCGTGCGAGCGTCCTCGAGCTGCTGGCGCGACTCGAAATCGAGCCGCAGCCGGCCTCCAGCCTGCGCCTGGTGCGCCTTCACGGGCGCACCGGAGCGCCGGGCCGCGCTGCCCTGGAGGCCTCTCCCGAGTGGGGGCGCGCGCGTGAGCTCCTGGCGAGGGCCACCGCGGCACCCGCGCTGACGCTCGACCCGGGAAGCCGTGCGTGAACAACTGGGGGACCGAGGACTGGCGCAGCGTCGCCGAGAGCGCGCCCGAAGGCATCGTGATCTGCGATGCCACCTCGGCGGACTGCCCGGTCGTATTCGTCAACACCGCCTTCGTGCAGATGTGCGGCTATCCGGCTGCCGCGCTTCTCGGTACCAACCTGCGCATCCTTCAGGCCACCGACCGCGACCAGGAGGCACGCGCTCGCCTCGCCGAGGCGGTGAGCAAGGGGGAGCCGGCGCGGGTGCTGGTGCGTAACTACCGTCCCGACGGCTCGATGTTCTGGAACGAGACCGTCATCCACCCGGTGCGCACCGCGGGCGCGCTCACTCATTTCATTGGCTACCATCGCGACGCCAGCGACCGCATGAAGAATGCCGAGCGGCAGCCTTCGGGGCTGCCCTCGTGGCTGCGCGAAGACCGCCTCACCGGTCTCCATTCACGCGCCTACTTCGAGGAGCTGCTGCTGCGGGACTGGCAGCTGGCGCAGCGCGAGTCGCACGAGATCGGTCTGACACTCTTCGACATCGACGATCTCGGTGCCTACAACGAGAAGTTCGACCGCGCGGCGGGCGATGCCTGCATCCGCCGCGTGGCGCGGGTCATCGCCGCCTCCTACCGGCGTGGCGGGGACCTGGTCGGGCGCTGGGAAGGCGGAACCTTCGCGGTCCTGACGCAGGGGGAGGCCACGGAGAAGGCCACGCAATACGCGCAGGTGGTACGCGATCGGGTGCGCGCTCTGCTGATGCACCATCCCACCGCCGGCGCGGGGGGCTACGTGACCATGAGCGCGGGGATCGCGAGCCTCGTGCCGCCGCGAACGCTGGCGCTCGAGGGGCTGCTGAAGGCGTGCCTGGCGGCGCTGCGGCGTGCCAAGAAAAACGGCAAGGACGGCATCGCAACGGCAGAAGCCGCCGACTTCCAGGACGGCCAGCCGGCCACCAACAAGCCGTCACCCAAGCCGTCACCCAAGAACTCCGCGGCAACCAGTACCGCGGAGTGACTCTCCACGGGGAGCGCGGCTCCGCGCGAGCATGCGCGGTTCGCCGGAGCGGCGCGCACTCCATGAGTCCTTTCCCTCGATAGTTAAGCGAGTACTTAACAACGCCGCGGACGACCGCCACGCTGCCTGGCCTGGGCATTTCTTGCTATGGAAACGATCAAAGCATATAATTTCTAATGAAATGAAAGCCCGCCGCACTTCACGACCCCGCCTGGCGGCGGACGCCGCGACCACCCTGTCCCGGGCCACGATCCGCGCGGCGCGCTTTCTCGGTCTCGCCCAGGCGGACCTGGCACCGGTCATCGGGGTGAGCACCGCGACGCTCTCGCGCCTCGCGAACGGCCAGCGGCAGCTCGAGCCCGGCTCGAAGCCCTGGCAGCTCGCGGCGCTGTTCGTCCGGCTGTTCCGCTCGCTGGACGCGATCGTAGGCTCCGACGACTCGACGGCACAGGCGTGGCTGCGCAGCCGGAACACCGCGCTTGGCGGCGTGCCGCTGGACCTCATCCGCGATCCCGCCGGCCTGGTGCGCACCGTTGACTACCTGGACGCCGCGCGCGCTCGCATCTGAATCGCGCCTCTACGCGCAAACGCTCTGGCGCGTCGTCGAGGCTCAGCACACCGCCTCGACCATGCGCCTGACCGACTCGCTCGAGGAGCAGGCGCTCCTCGAGGCGGTCCTCGAGGAGAGCAAGCCCCCGCTGCCGGCGACCGTCCGGCGCCTTCATTACCTGCTCGCGACACCCTATCGCTATCGACCACACGTCGGCTCGCGCTTCCGCGCCGCTCTCGAGCCCGGCGTCTGGTACGGCGCGGAGGCACTGCGTACCGCGCTCGCGGAAAAAAGCTATTGGCGGCTGCGCTTCCTGCTCGACTCCCCGGCTACGCCGGACCTCAAACCCGTGCCGCACACCGTTTTCCAGGCGGCCGTGCGCAGCCGCGCGGCGCTCGATCTGACGCGCGCGCCGTTCGTCCGCGAGCGTGCCGCCTGGACGCATCGCTCGGACTACCAGAGCACCCAGGCATTTGCCACCGTGGCACGCAGCGCGCGCATCGAGCTCATCCGCTACGAATCGGTGCGCGATCCCGGGCACGCCGCGTGCGCGGGGGTGCTCGATCCGGTGGCCTTCGGCCGTAGCAGGCCGCGCGGGCTCGAGACCTGGTTCATTGCCGCGGCGCGCAGCCGCGTGCGCTGTGCGCTGCAGGGGAGCGATGTGCCACAGTTTGAATTCGCGTCGGCACAGCTGCTCGGCGAGGAATGAGCGAGGCGTGAGGTTTGCGGCGCCGCCGTCAACGACCGGGCGGTCGCGCCCCCTGCGCCGGGGTCACGAGCGCGATCACCCCGAAGGCCGGGTGATCGAAGTAGCTGCGCTCGTAGAAGCGCACGCGGCGGCTCTCGTTGATGGTGAAAGGGGTGTCGGGCGCCGCGCCGACCCCCTGCGGCGGGGCGGCCATCGCGAAGGTGAGTGACATGCCGAGGTGCAGCCACTGTCCGCGCTCGAGGAACACGGTACCGGAGAGTCCCGGCACGTCGATGCCGAGCTTCTGCACCGGGAATCCGGCCCGTGTACCCCACGAGCTCGCCGTCTGCGACCACGCCGTGTGCGCCACCGGCACGTACACGCCACTCGCGCGCAGGCGGCTCTCGAGCTCGCCGAGCTGCCACACTGAGGAAGGCAGTGCCCCGACGAAATGCCCGACCGTTGCCGCGCCGCTGGCGGCTTCCTCGCCGGCGATGTTGCGCGCGCCCGCTCCCGCTTCCGCGCTCCAATCCTCCGCGCCGCCGAGCGCGCTGGTCGCGCGGAACACGATGATCTCGATGTTATAGACGGTGCTCCCGGGACCCGGCGCGGGTGCCGGCGCAGGCGCCGCCGCCGGCTCTTCCGGGGCCGCCGGCAGGGCGCGGGCGCAGAGCAGGGCAGCGAGCAGTACGGTCAGGACGCGCGCACGCGCAGGGCGGAGATCCATGAGGAGTGATTCTACATGCGCGTGACTGTCAGTGGACGCGCGGCCCTTCGCCGAGACGCCGCAGCAGCTGTGCGGCGAACTCGAAGCGCGCGCTCTCGGCGGGCAGCGAGCGCGACACGCGCAGCTTCAACGGCCCCTCCAGGCGGTACTCGCGCGCGCTTTTCTGGATCATGTGCACCAGCGTGGTGGGGTTCACGCCCGAGCGCTCCTCGAACAACACCGAGCCGCCCTGCGGACCGAGATCGAGCCGCCGCACGCCGAGCGCGCGCGCGACCAGTTTGAGCTTCGCGATGCGCAGCAGGTTCTGCGCCGCCGCCGGCAGCGGGCCGAAGCGATCGTGCAGCTCCGCGGTGAGCTCATCGAGCTGCGCCTCGCTCGCTGCCGCGGCGATGCGCTTGTAGAGCGACAGACGCACGTGCACATCGGCGACGTAAGCGTCCGGCAGGAAGGCCGGCAGGCGCAGCTCCACCTCGGTGGCGGCGGCGAGCGGCTGATCGAGGAGCGGCTCACGGCCCGCCTTCAGCGCCTGCACCGCATGCTCGAGCATGTCGAGGTACAGCGTCAGTCCGATCTCGGTCATCTGACCGCTCTGCTGCTCGCCGAGCAGCTCGCCGGCGCCGCGGATCTCGAGATCGTGAGTCGCCAGTACGAAGCCGGCACCGAGCTCTTCCATCGATTCGATGGCCTCGAGACGCTTCGCGGCATCGCGCGCCAGCGCCTGCCGGGGTGGCGCGATGAGGTAGGCATAGGCGCGGTGGTGCGAGCGGCCGACGCGGCCGCGCAGCTGATGCAGCTGTGCCAGTCCCATGCGGTCGGCGCGGTTGATCATGATGGTGTTGGCGCTCGGCACGTCGATGCCGCTTTCGATGATGGTGGTGCACACCAGCACGCTGAAGCGGCGGCGATAGAAATCCACCATGAGCTGCTCGAGATCCCGCTCGCGCATCTGGCCATGGCCGATGCGCACGCTCGCTTCCGGCACCAGCGTCTGCACCTCGGCGGCGATTTTCTCGATGGTGCGCACCTCGTTGTGCACGAAGTAGATCTGGCCGCCGCGCCGCAGCTCGCGCAGCGCCGCCTCGCGCATCGTCGCTGCGTGCTACTCGATGAGGAAAGTCTTGATGGCCAGACGCGCGGCGGGCGCCGTAGTGATGAGCGACAGGTCGCGCAACCCGCCGAGCGCCATGTTGAGCGTGCGCGGGATGGGGGTGGCGGTGAGGGTGAGCACGTGCACGTTGGCACGCAGCGCCTGCAGGCGCTGCTTGTCGCGCACCCCGAAGCGATGCTCCTCGTCGATGATGAGCAGCCCGAGGTCCTTGAAGCGCGCGTGGGCGTGCAGCAAGCGATGCGTGGCGATGACGATGTCGACCTGGCCCTGCTCGAGCCCCTCGAGCACTGCCTGGGTCTCCTTCGAGTTTCCGAAACGGGACAGCCCCTCCACGCGCACCGGCCA
>DASQRV010000313.1:0-2573 GCA_035642735.1 Steroidobacteraceae bacterium | reverse complement strand
GAGCGGCAGCGAGAACAGAGCGTAGAAGAGCGCGAACACGGTGCCATAGAGCAGTCCCATCTCGGCATCACCGACGCCGATGTCGTGCTTGATGCGCGGGGCGAGGATCGCAAGGATGTTGCGATCGAGCAGGCTGATGGTATTGGTGAGCGCCACCAACGCCAGCGCGTAGCCGGCCGTCGACGTCAGGCGCACGCGGCTCACAGTCTGAACCAGCGCTCGGCGTTGGTCTGCATCAGTTTCTTCCGGCTGGCGAGCGGGATATCGAGGTTGTCGTGCGCGCGCACCTCGTCCGCGTGGAACTGGTACGGGTAGTCCATCGCGTACATGACGCGATCCTCGCCCACCACCTGCTGGGTGAACAGGATCGCCGGCGCCCAGGCCATGCCGCTCGTCGTGATGAGCACGTTGCTGCGCAGGTATTCGAGAATGGTCTTCCGCAGCGGCTTCATGAACGCGTAGCGCTGCGAGCGCACGCTCGCCTGGTGCATGTAGTCGAGCCGGTAGACCCAGAAGGGCAGCGCCTCGCCCATGTGACCGACCATGATCTGCAACTGCGGGTAGCGGTCGAAAATGCCGCTGGTGATCAGCCGCAGCAGGTGGAGCCCGGTCTCGACGCCGAAGCCGAAAATGGCGCCGTCGAGTCCCGCTTCGAGCATCGGTCCTATCATCGAGTCCGGCGGGGTGGCCGGGTGAATGTAGAGCGGCTGGCCGGTGTCGGCGAGTGCGCGGAAGACGGGATCGAAGCGCGGGTGATCGAGATACTGCCCCTGAGTGTGGCTGTTGATCTGCACGCCCTTGAAGCCGAGCTCACGCGCGCCGCGCAAGACCTCGCGGGCCGACCACTCGGGGTCCTGCGGCGCGAGGGTGGTCATCCCGATGTAGCGATCGGGGCGCGCGGCGACCTGGCCAGCGAGGTAGTCATTGGCGCGCTGGGCGAGGCCGCGTGCCGCGGCGGGATCGGTGAGCGGCTGGGCACCGGGTGAGGTGAGCGCGAGGACGGCCCGGTCGATTCCGGTCTCGTCCATGTGACGGAGGCGCTGCTCGCCGAGGTCGAGCAGCCGCTCGATGATCTGCGTGGCGCGCTCGGAGGGGCTGCGCGCATAGAAGCCCCACAGCGACACCATGCCCTTATCGGCGCTGCCGTCCTTCACCATGCGCAGATAGCATTCGATCTGCTCGCGTGTGGCGAAGGCTTCTTCAGTCGCGATGCGCAGATAGCCGCGGTCACCGCCGGTCTTCAGCTCATGGCTCACGCATCACCCTTCGTGAACCGCCTTGACCACCATGCACGACATCACGCCCTCGGGCCCGTTCTCGGAGCCGTGCCCCGACCACTTGACGCCACCGAACGGTGCGTCGCCGGTGCTGAGGGTCGTGGTGTTGATGCACAGCATGCCGGTCTCCACCTCACGCGCGAGGCGCCGCTGCCGCGCGGCATCGTTCGTCCAGCTGAAGGCCGCGAGTCCGTACGGCAGGCGGTTGGCCTCGGCGATCATCTCCTCCTCCGTACGGAAGGGATTGACGAGCGCGACCGGGCCGAACGGCTCCTCGTTCATGATGGCCGCGCTGCTCGGAATATCGGACAACACCGTCGGTGCGTAGAAGTAGCCCTGGGTGCCGATGCGCCGGCCGCCGGTGTGCAGCTTCGCGCCCGCACTGACCGCGCCGCCGATCAGGCGCTCCATGGCGTCCGGGCGGCGCGGGTTGGCCATCGGACCCATCTGCACGCCCTCCTCCAGTCCGTTGCCGACGCGCAGCTGCGCCGCGCGCCGGGTGAAACCGCTCAGGAATCTCTCGTACACGCCTTCCTGCACGATGAAGCGCGTCGGCGAGACACACACCTGGCCGGCGTTGCGGTGTTTGGAGGCCACCATCGCTGTCAACACCTGCTCGAGGTACGCATCCTCGAATACCAGCACTGCGCCATGGCCGCCGAGCTCCATGGTGGTGCGCTTGCAGTCCTCGGCCGCGAGCTTCATGAGATGCTTACCCACGGCCGTCGAGCCGGTGAAGCTCAGCTTGCGGATGATCGGCGAGGACAGCAGGTGCCGCGACACCTGATCGGGGACGCCGAACACGGCCTGACCGACCTCCTTCGGCAGACCGGCATCGAGCAGGCACTGCAACACCGCCAGCGCCGAGGCGGGCGCTTCCTCCGCGGCCTTCATGATGACCGAGCAGCCGGCGGCGATCGGCGCGCCGAGCTTGCGCCCGGGATTGCCGATGGGGAAGTTCCAGGGGGCAAAAGCCGCGACCGGCCCGACCGGCTCGAAGGTGACCGTCGAGCGCATGCCGGCGGGACGCACGAGCTGGCGCCCGTAGAGACGGTGGCATTCCCCGGCATAGAACTCGAACAGCGTGACGTTCATCATCACTTCGATGCGCGATTCGGCGAGTGTCTTGCCCTCTTCGAGCGTCGCGGTGCGCGCGATCTCCTCCTGGCGCTCGCGCAGCAGCCGCGCAGCCCCGAGGAGCACGGCGGCGCGCTGCTGAGGGGGCGCGTCCCGCCAGAGACGAAACCCGCGCTGCGCGGTATCGAGCGCGCGATCGAGATCGGCGGCATCCGCGAG
>DASQRV010000312.1:0-2195 GCA_035642735.1 Steroidobacteraceae bacterium | reverse complement strand
CCCATGGCGCGGATCGCCGCCGGCGGCGGCCCGACGTAGGTCAACCCGGCGCCGAGGCAGGCTTCGGCGAACTGGGCGTTCTCGGCGAGGAACCCGTAGCCCGGGTGGATCGCCTCGGCAGCGCTCGCGCGTGCCGCTTCGAGGAGTGCGGCGATGTTGAGATAGCTGTCGCGCGCGGGGGCCGGACCCAGGCGCCACGCCTCGTCGGCCTCGCGTACGTGCCGCGCGTTCGCATCCGCATCCGAGTAGACCGCCACGGTGCGGATGTTCATGCGCCGTGCGGTGCGGAAGATACGGCAGGCGATCTCGCCGCGGTTGGCGACCAGCAGACTCTTGATCACGCGCGTGTCCTGGCTACATGCGGAACACGCCAAAGCGTGTCGGCTCCTGCGGCGCGTTGCGCACCACCGCGAGCGCGAGCGACAGCACGCGGCGGGTGTCGGCCGGGTCGATGACCCCGTCGTCCCACAGCCGCGCCGAGGAATAATACGGGTGCCCCTGGCGCTCGTACTGCTCGCGGATCGGCTCCTTGAAGGCCTCCTCCTCCGCCTCGGGCCAATCGTTGCCCTTGGCCTTCAGCTGCTCGCGCTTGACCGTCGCGAGCACACTCGCCGCCTGCTCACCGCCCATGACCGAGATGCGCGCATTCGGCCACTGAAAAAGGAACCGCGGCCCGTAGGCGCGGCCGCACATCGCATAGTTGCCCGCACCATAGCTGCCGCCGATGATGACGGTGAGCTTCGGCACTGCGGCGCACGCGACGGCGGTCACGAGTTTCGCACCATCCTTGGCGATGCCGCCGGCTTCCGCGCGCCGCCCGACCATGAAACCGGTGATGTTTTGCAGGAACAGCAGCGGGATCTGCTCGCGCGCGCACAGCTCGATGAAGTGCGTGCCCTTGAGCGCGCTTTCGGAGAACAGCACACCATTGTTGGCGAGTATGCCGAGCGGGTAGCCGCCGAGGTGCGCAAAGCCGCACACCAGGGTCGTGCCGTAGAGTTGCTTGAACTCATCGAGCTCGGAGGCGTCCACCAGCCGCGCGATCACTTCGCGGACGTCGTAGGGCTTGCGCAGGTTCGAGGGCAGGACGCCGTAGAGCTCCTCGACCGCGTGCCGCGGCTCCTGCGGCGAGTGCGGGGGCGCGGTGGGCGCGGCAGGCTTCAGCCGCGCGACGATGCGCCGTGCGATGGCGAGCGCGTGGGTGTCGTTCTCGGCGTAATGGTCGCAAACGCCCGACTCCCGGCAGTGCACGTCGGCCCCGCCGAGTGACTCGGCATCGATGTCCTCACCGGTCGCCGCCTTGACCAGTGGCGGTCCGCCGAGGAACACGCGTCCCTGATTGCGGACGATGACGTTCTCGTCCGACATCGCCGGCACGTACGCGCCGCCTGCGGTACAGGAGCCGTGCACCACGGAGATCTGCGCCACGCCGAGCGCGGAGAGTGTCGCCTGGTTGTAGAAGATGCGGCCGAAGTTGTCGCGGTCGGGGAATACCTCATCCTGCGCCGGCAGGAATGCGCCGCCGCTTTCCACGAGATAAACGCATGGCAGGCGGTTGTCGCGCGCGATCTCCTGGGCCCGCAAGTGCTTCTTCACCGTGATGGGATAGTAGGTGCCGCCCTTCACCGTCGGGTCGTTCGCGACGATGACGCACTCGCGCCCCGCGACGCGCCCGATGCCCGTCATGATACCGGCGCAGGCGATATCGCCGCCGTACATGCCATGGGCCGCGAGCTGCGAGAACTCGAGGAACGGGCTGCCGCTGTCGAGCAGCACGCGGATGCGCTCCCGCGCCGGCAGCTTGCCCGCCGCCTTGTGCTTGTCCATCGCGGCGCGCGCGCCGCCACGGGCGAGGCGCGCGACTTCGGTGTGCAGTCCCTCGACGAGCGAGCGCATGGCGCGCTCGTTGTCGCGGTACTCCTCGGAATGCAGGTCGACCCGGGTGGTGAGACGGGGCATGGGCGGCTTGCCAAGGTTGCCGGTTTGTCGGACAATCATACGATCACGCCCGCAGGGAAGGCAAGCTCATGACCCCACTCGACACCATCGACTGCGATTTCGGATTGCCCGAGGAGCTCGAGCAGATCCGTCAGGAGGTGCGGCGCTTCGCCGTCGAGCAGATCGCGCCGCGCGCTTCGGAGATCGATCGCAGCAACGAATTCCCGCGCGACCTGTGGCCGGCGCTGGGCGGCCAG
>DASQRV010000311.1:0-5561 GCA_035642735.1 Steroidobacteraceae bacterium | reverse complement strand
GCCTCGAGATTCTCGGGATCGAAGCGGTCGAGGGCGGCCTCGAGTGCCGCGTGCATTCCGGCGCTCATTCCGACCTGATGCGACTGCAGGTCAATCAGCGCATCCCGCAGGGCCGCCGGGCCACCGAGGAAGCCGCGCGCCGGGGGTTGCAACAGCAGCTGCAAGGCCATAGTGGCGTCGGGCGCGAATTTCAGCGGGTTGTTACCACGCTCCTGAATCACGGTCATCTGCGCCTGCATTTCGTTCTTGGCCATGGCGCGCATCGCGACCAGACGGTGTATTCCGCCGACTGAGATCCGCATCATCGTGCCGATGTGGGCGAGGAGCTCAGGCATTGGAGTATTCGGCACCGCCGAATCGATCCCGGCGCCCTCAAGAAAGCTGCGCCACAGCGCCTCCGCTCCCGGCAGCGTCTGCGCAGCAGCAGCCGGTTGTCGGGTAACGGGGTATACATCGGGCGGCGCACTGGCTGCCGGCACGGGCGACTCGGTCGCCGCTGCGCCCCGCGGGGGTGCGGCACTGCCCTCGAGCTTGTCCTTGTGCGTGATCACGGTGCGTCCGCGCAGGATGGTGGCGCTGGTCTCGTCGTGCTCGAAAGCCGCCTGCAGCGTGTAGCCACCGATGCGTAACTCGTCGCCGTTGCGCAGCTGAACCCTCATGCCGGCACTCAATGGTCGTCCGTTGTGGAGGATCGGGCTGGCCGCGCTCACGTTCTCGATCCAGTAGCCGTCATCGCGGTGCAGGACCTGCGCCTGGACGCGGGAGATCATCCGTTCGGGATCCGGCAGGGTGAAGGTGGCGTTGTCCGAACGCCCGACCGTTCCGCCGCGCTCATCGAACCGGCCGACGAGCGGTTGACTCATCGGTGCCTCATTGAGCGCAATACTGTGCAGCACCAGGGTCACGGATGAATCACAATCCCCGCTCTAGCCGCGCCATCCCGGGTTGCGGGCGCCACAACCCAGCCGTGTCTAGTTGAACCGAGATGTATCATGCGCGGCAATTGACCAAAGTCAGTTGACCCCGCACGCCAGTGCCTGAATCCGGACGGCAGTGCCCTGGCCCCTGGCGCAGCATGGCGCGGTGCCGCTGCGCGCTCAGCGGCGCAGATGCTTGACCAGGCGGACGATGACGCGTGGCTGCAGGGGCTTGTGGAGGATCACCAGGCCACCCTGGTGCGCCAGCGTCAGCAGCTCGGGCGAGGTGTCGCCGGTGATAAGAACGGCCGGAGTAGTCTCACCGGCCACCGCCCGCACGGCGCGCACCGCCTCAAGGCCGTTTTCCTGGCCGCGCAGCCGCCAGTCGGACAGCACCAGGTCAATCCGATCACGCGCCTCGGTCGCGAGGGCGACCGCTTCGGCAATGGTGCCCGCCGTGAGGACGTCGACGTGCAGCGGGCGCAGCAGCTCACGTGTGGCTTCGCGGATGGCGACCTCGTCATCGATCAGCAGCACGGTGACCGCGCCGAGCTTGCGCGGCGGCAAGGTATCGGCCTCGCGCGACCCGGCTTCGATCGCATTGACATCCCCGGCCGGTACAACCACGCGAAATACGCTGCCGCGGCCAGCGGTCGACCGCACTTCGAGCGAATGCTCGAGCAGATTGCACAGCCGTTGCACGATCGCGAGTCCCATGCCCAACCCGCGGCCGCGATCCCGCTCGGGATTGTCGATCTGGTAGAACTCGCGGAAGATCATCTCGCGCTGGTCTTCGGGGATACCGACGCCGGTGTCCCAGACTTCCAGGGCGACGCCGCGCGGGTGGCGGCGCGCCGCGACCAGCACCCCGCCATCGCGCGTGTAGCGCAGCGCATTCTGCAGGAGATTGGCGAGAACCCGTTCGAGGAGGAGTGGGTCGCTATGCACGATACGGCCCGTGGCGCGAAAGCGCAGCGATAGATCGCGCGCCTCGGCATCGCCGCCGAACTGCTGATACAGGCGGCGAAAGACATCGCGGATGGGAAAGGTCTGCGGCTTCTTCTGCACCACTCCCGCGTCGAGCCGCGAGATGTCCAGCATCGCGCCGAAAGAGCTCTCGAGTGCCTCTATGGCGTTCATCATGTTGCGCACCAGCGGCTTCTCCGGGGTGTCGTGCAGATGTTGCTCGAGCGCGGCACAGAACATTCCCAGTGCGTGCAGCGGCTGGCGCAGATCATGGGCCGCCGAGGCGATGAAGCGGGTCTTCTCCTGGTTAGCGCGGGCCGCCACTTCGATCTGCGAGCGCAGCTGCTGCACCAGGTCTTCGTTGTGGAAGCGCACCGCCAGCAGCAGCGCGAGCGCGTCGTTCTGATTCAGCGTCAGGCGCAGCAACACCACCAGGAATGTGGCCGCGAGCGCGGCGAGCAGCAGCAGATGCGCGGAGCCCGGCAACATCCCGGCCGACGGCGCGAGCATCAGCGTCAGGAGCAACGGTACCAGTGCCGGCAACAGGGACAAGTAGACCGCGGAGCGCGAGGCGGCCACGAGCGGCGCCGAGAGACCCGCCACCGCCAGGAGAATTCCCGTGAGCAGTGCCCCGGCCGAGGAGTCAGCGAGAATGAACAGCGGCGGACCCGCCCCCCAGATCGCGGACGTCACGAACAGCAGTCCGAGCCAGCGCCCGACAGGGGGAGGCGGTGCGACAGCCGACCGCTGGCCCAGGAGCCGCGGTTGAAACAGCAGCAGGCGCAGCCCGGCAAGCACGACGCACGCGGCGCACCAGAGCCACGGCACAGGATAGGCGCGCGGCCGCCCGATAACCGATGCAACGAACAGGGCACCGAGCATCGTCGTCAACACCACCCAGCGATCGCCGGTGAGCGCGGTGCGGTACAGGACTTCGGCAACCCGCGGATCGGCGCGCGCCGTGCGGGCCTCGGGCGTCACAGCCTCCGGTATGCCGGCGTCGGCGTTGGCGTTCATGGCGTCGGCGAGTCACGCCGCATGAGAGGCCGACCGCCCGCTCAGTGGAAAAGACTGATCAGGTGCGACCGCGAGTCCACATCGAGCGCCAGGAGGATCGCGGACACGTAGTTCTTCACCGTGCCCAGCGAGAGCTCGGTCGCCTTGCTGATTTCCTGGTTACTGCAGCCCTCGAGGATCAGCTCGAGGATCTCAAGGTGTCGCGACCCGAGTTCCGCGACGCGATCGTAGTGCGAAGTGCCGGCGAGCTTCGGGAAGCGCTCGGCCAGCGTGGCGGCAGCTGGTGCTGGGGACGGCGGCCGCAGCAGCGACTTCAGCGCCTGCTTGAGCCGTTCGGGTGTCCACGACTTCAGCAGATAGCCGACCGCGCCCATCGCCTGCGCCTGGCGGATGACGAATTCGTCCTGCGTGCCGGTGAGCATTGCGAACGGAACGTTCGGGCACTCCTCGCGCAGCGTGCGCAGGCCCTGCAGCCCCTTGGCATCGGGCAGGTTCAAATCGAGCAGCACCAGGTCGAACGGGCCGCTATCGCGGCAGGCGCTACGCGCCTCGTCGAGCGAGCGGCAGGGGGTGATGGCGCAGTGCACCTCATCGAGCGACTCCAGCAGAAGGCTGGTCCCGAAGCGCACCAGATCGTGATCATCGACCAGGAGAACCTTCTTATTCGTCACCATGACACTTTTCCCTATGCCGGCGCGCTGAGGCTAGCGCCGTGACGGCGACGGTGTCCAGTCTCGAGCCCAATTGCGCGTGGGACTCAGCCGCCGCGTCGGTCGTGAACGCCTATCTGGTAGGTGGACACCAGCGCCGGAGAGGTGGCCCGTACAGGAGCGGTGCGGTGTGTCCTCGGTCACTTGCAGGGCGCGCGGGGCGGCGCCGGGGTGTCGTTAGTCACTATGAATGGCGATAGGCGCCGCGCGCGATTGCGCCACGACACAACAGGAGACGCCGCCATGAGAGTCAAGCCAGAGTGCTATCCAATGATCCTCGATCTCTCAACCCGGCTTGCACCCGTGGTACCGGACGGACGTGCGGCGCGCGAGCGTCGGCGCATCGAGTCTGGCGTGCGCGCCTCCATTGCCCTGCGTCCCAGCGAAGCCATGCCGCACGCATCAAGCGATGCGCTGATCGCCAGGAACACTCGGCTCAATTGAATCCGATTTGAACTGGCAGACACCTCACCTCGTGGCGGGAGAGTCGCAAAAACCGCCTGCGTGATGCTGAATCACGCACCGGCGCGTTCACCCCTGACGCCGGCCGCCCTGAACGGGCAGCCGGCGTCTTTGTGTGCGCCTCCCATCCGCGAGCGGTGCGCACCGGCGTCTGTCTTTAGTCACACGCCGACGTTGCGCGCTCTTCGGGCGTGTCGTTGGTCACTATGCGCACCCGGGTGACTCGCGCAGGATCGCCGCAACGGAGGCCGGCAGGTCCCGAGAACGGAAACAGAGCGGAACCGAACAATGAAAGCGAAGTTTCAGCGTTACTGGATGCCCCTCAGCCTCGTGGTGCGAGTTGCGCTCGCCGCTGCCAACGGCGCCACGCAGATCTGCCCCGAGTCAGAGCCCGCGGCTGCACCGGAACGGCCGGCCCTATCCACGCCGACGCCGAGGATGCGCACCACGCCGTCCGACGGCGAGGAGAGCCGACCGTCAGGGAACGTGGCGAAGGGACCTCCGCTCACGCTGTACCACGGCGAGGTCCACGTGCTCGACCTGCCCAACGTTACCCGCATTGCCGTCGGCAACGGCGCGGTACTGCGGGCGACTGCGGTCGCGTCGAACCATGTGGTGCTGATCGGCGAGGCTGCCGGCACCACATCGCTGCGCGTCTGGACACGCAACGGGGCGCAACTCAGCTACGAGGTCGCGGTTCGCAGCTTCGAGATCTCCCAGATCGGGCGTGCCGTGCAGGATCTGCTGGCAGGTTAGCCCCGGCCGCCGCCCGCGCTCAACCGAGCGCGCGGAGAAAGCCCGCGCGCTCGGCGTCGTCACTCAGGAGGAGGGGCGCGAATTTCCAGCGGCGGGCGGGCGCGGGCGGATGACAGTTGCGTCGGGTCCCTCCGGACCGCTGTTCAGCGGCGCTTAGGCCAGCCGCAACGCTTCGAGAAACTGCCCGGCGGTGGCGAAGCGATCCTCTGGGCGTCGCGCGAGCGCGCGTATGACGACGGCATCGAAGGGTCGCAGCGATGGCAGCCGACCTGCCACCGAGGGAGGCAACGGCGTCTCGCAACAGACCTTGAACATCACCTTGTCGGCCGACCCGACAAATGGCGGCGTGCCGGTGAGCAGCTGATACAGCACCACGCCGGCGGCAAACAGGTCGACGCGACTGTCGAACGAGTCGCTCAAGTACATCTCAGGCGCGATGAAACCCGGGGTTCCCATGATTGCGCCCAGCTGAGTCAACACGGAAGATTCGATCCGCGCGATCCCGAAGTCCGTGACCTTCACTCGCCCGTTGCTCATGAGCAGGATGTTGGCCGGCTTGATGTCACGGTGCCACACGCCCCGCTCATGCGCGTACTGGAGGGCCTCGAGGAGTTGGGACCCGATATCGACCACCTGCGCGATGCTGAAGGACACCCGGCCCTCGAAGCACTCGAGCAGGCTGCGGCCTTCCACGTACTCCATGGCCATGTAGGCGTACGCGTCCTGCTCGCCG
>DASQRV010000310.1:0-2010 GCA_035642735.1 Steroidobacteraceae bacterium | reverse complement strand
GCGCGACCGTTATCTCCCTCTCCACTACGATGCCGACACACTCGAGGTGAAGGGGCAGCTCAAGCGCCGGTTCCTCGCGCGCCGCAAGCTCGAGGCGCCGCCGACCGTCCCGCTCGCGGGGATCGTGAGCCGGCTCGCGGTTCAGAAGGGCATCGACCTGATGTTCGATGCCGTGCCGCGGGTCCTCACCGCACGGCCTTGGTCGTTCGCGGTGCTCGGCAGCGGCGAGCCGCGGTACGAGCAGTTCTTCACCAGTCTCGAGCGGCGCTTCAGCGGTCGCGTGAGCTACCACCGCGGCTACGACGATGAGCTCGCACACTGGATCGAGGCGGCGAGCGACCTGTTCCTCATGCCTTCGCGCTACGAGCCCTGTGGCCTGAACCAGATGTACAGCCTGCGCTACGGCACCGTACCCGTCGTGCGGCGGACCGGAGGGCTTGCCGATTCCGTCGAGCAGTACGATCCCGCGAGTGGCCGCGGCACGGGGGTGGTCTTCAACGACTTCGACTCACCGGGCCTCGAGTGGGCGCTCAACACCGCGCTCGATCTCTATGCTCAACCCGCGCACTGGATGCGCATGGTGCGCAACGGCATGCGGTGCGATTTCTCCTGGCAGCACCAGGGGGCGGAGTACGTCGTGCTGTACAGCCGCCTCATGGGGTAATCGAGGCGTACTCCTCGAACGGAATCCGCCCGAGGCCTTCTCCCAGAGTGATCTTCCCGGTAAGCCGGTACGGCACCAGAGTGCTCGGCACGTGGGTCAGAAGCCGGAGCAGCGCGCCCGCGAGGTTCGCGACGACGCTGGTATCGAACTCGGCGTCGCCGTGTGCCGGCACGACGAATGTCTCCGCGTATGAGCCGCTGGCGGCATTCTGCCCCGCGATCTCGATGGTGTACTCGACGGCCGTTACCGGCAGGTCGCGGTCGTTCGGGTTGTGCAGGCGCAGGCGTATCTTCAGATGCTGCACCCAGACCTCAGCCTTCACGACCTGGAGTCCGACGATCGACACCTTCGGGGGCTCGAGTTTCTGCAGCGTTGTGCACGCCGCGAGCCACACGGTGAGGGTCGCGACGAGTCCCGCCGAGGCGGTGCAGCGGATGGCGTTGCCGGCGAGCGCGGTCCCGGAGGGCTGCCGCGCTATCCTCACGATCGCCCGAAGACCCGGTTGAGCTGCGCGCAGTGGCGCGCGAGGTCCGCCGACAACGCCCCGGACGGGACCCGCCACCGCCAGTTACCCTCGGCGGTTCCCGGGGTGTTCATTCTTGCCTCCGAACCCAGGCCAAGCAGGTCCTGAAGCGGAAGGATCGCCAGCTCACCCACCGAGCCGAGCGCCGCACGGCTCAGCGCCTCGGGCATCGATCCGGGCGCCACGCGCAGATAGAGGTCGACGCGCTGCCGCGTGTCGGCATCGAGCGAGTCGTACCAGCCGAGGGTCGTATCGTTGTCGTGCGTGCCGGTGTAGACCACGCACTCGCGCACGTGCCGGTACGGAACGTGGACGTTATCCGGCGCACCGTCGAAGCCGAACTGCAGCACGCGCATCCCGGGCAGGCCGAAACCGTTCTTGAGCTGGAGCACGTCCTCGGTGATGACCCCGAGATCCTCGGCGACGAGGGGCAAGTCGGGAAAAGCCTCGCGCAGCCGGTGCAACAGATGCTCCCCCGGAGTGCTCAGCCACGCACCGCTGCGCGCGTCGGGGGCGCCGGCCGGTATCGCCCAGTACGCCGCGAGCGCCCGGAAGTGATCGATGCGCAGCACGTCGAGCCGTGCGAGCTGCGCGCGCACGCGCGCGATCCACCAGGCGAAATCGGTGTGCTGGAGCGCCGGCCAGTCGTACACCGGGTTCCCCCACATCTGCCCGAGCTCGGAGAAATAATCCGGCGGCACACCGCCGATCGCGGCAGGCTCACCGGCCGGGGTGAGCTGAAACAGCCCGCGGTGCGTCCAGGTCTCGACCGAGGAGGGCCCGACATAGAAGGGCAGATCGCCGAACAGGCGCACGCCGCGGG
>DASQRV010000309.1:0-3478 GCA_035642735.1 Steroidobacteraceae bacterium | reverse complement strand
GTTGTCGCTCACGAATAACCTCTGCGCGTTGCGATTGCCGCAGCGATTATGCGTGGCGTAGGCGCACCGGTTTGTGCGCCCGTTCGCAGCTTTACGGGTCAGTGAAACGGCCAGCCGAACCAGGCGTACTGCCACGAGGCGGAGAGGGTTCGATAGTTGCCGCCGTAGCGGACATAAGCTCCGTCGCTGTAACTGACCTTGATCGAGTGATGCGCGGAAAGGGGAATGGACGCGGTGACGCCGATGCGGGAGCTGCGCTGGGAGGTCTGCGGGCTCGCCACACCGTTGACGCTCGTCTCCCCGCCCGCCCAGAAGTTCGCATCGAGCGAGATCCAAAGGCGTGGGCGCACGTCGTAGCTAAGATGCGTCTCGAACGCCATCATCGGCCTCTGCGTCTGCGATTGCACGCCGGGGAAATACTGGTTGTGCGAGAAGAACTCTGGGTTTTTCGTGAAGAACCACACGCCCGCGTAGCCATCGAGTATCCAGTGATTCCAGCGCTGCGAGTAGCCGATCTCGGGCTTGAACGCCCAGCGGTTGTTGCCGAGGTTGACCAGCACGGTCGGATCGTACTGCCCCGTCGGTGCCACGATCTTCAGGCTCACCCCGAGCAGGATGTCCTGCTGCCACTTGGCGAACTCCTGTGGCTCCATGGCCGGGCCACCGAGCAGGTTCACGGAGAGCCGCAGCGAGGAATCGAGAAATCCCGAGCGCCGTACATGCTTGGGTACATCGCTGACGTTACCGGAGAAGTCCCCCACCCCGTACGGAATGCCGAGCGCGACGTTGGCTGACCGCCCGAAGAAACCGAAGCCGCGATAGTAGCCGAGCGCGGTCAGATCGACGCTGCCATGGGCATCGGTAATGGGCGCGGCGCCCGAGAGGTCCGGGTTACCATCGATGTGCGAGTAACCGAGATTGATCACGTTGGTGCCGACCGGGGTGATCACGTAGGCGCGCGGGTTCAACTCCTGGGCGTGCGCAAGGTGCGCGGCACAGAGCAGCGCGGCACAGAGCAGCGCGGCGCTGAACGCGAGCGTGGACTGCCTCATCCTCCGCAGCGCACCCGGTGTGCTGGCCGCGGCGGTGGAGAGACCGGGTGAAATTGGAGCAGCTGCCACCCTGATTCCGTTTCGGTCCCAGTGCGCACAGAGAGATCCGTTAGTTTGAGACCCCTATTTAGTTGAGTTCGTGATGCAACGCCAGTGCGATGCCACCCCTATCACAGCGAGTCCGCAAGGCGTCCGGCCCGCACTCAGCGTCCCCGCCCGCTGCCCGCGCGCCGTCGCCCGCGCCGTTCGCGCGGCGCGCGCCGCTCGCGCTCATACGGGTTGGCGTCCGTACGGTACTCGATGAATACCGGGGTTGCGAACAGGTCGTAGGCCTTGCGGAAGACGTTGGCGAGATAGCGCGTGTAGGCGTCGGGCACGGCAGCGGTCTGGTTGCCGTGGATGATGATGCGGGGGGGATTGCGCCCTCCCTGGTGGGCATAGCGCAGCTTGATGCGCCGCCCGCGCACCAGCGGCGGCTGGTGCACGCTGAGCGCGTGCTCGAGCGTACGGGTGAGCTCCCGTGTCGGCATGGCACGCATCGCGGCCTCGTAGGCCCGCACCGTCGAGTGCATCAGCTCGCCCACCCCGGTGCCGTGGCGCGCGGAGATGAAGTGCAGCGGCGCGAATGGCACGAAGTCGAGCTTGAGCGCGAGCTGGCGATGGATCTGCTCGCGCTGTTCCGCGGGGATGCCGTCCCACTTGTTGACCGCGATGACGAGCGCGCGCCCCCGCTCGAGGGCGAGCCCGAGCACGCTCGCGTCCTGCTCGGCCACGGTGTCGTGCGCGTCGAGGACCAGGATGACCACGTGCGCCTCATCGATCGCCTGCAGCGTCTTGGCCACGCTGGCGCGCTCGACCGCATCCTCGACCTTCGCACGGCGCCGCACCCCGGCGGTGTCGATGAGCACAAAACGACGTCCGTCGCGCTCGAACGGCACGAGGATGCTGTCACGGGTCGTGCCTGGCTCCTCGCTCGCGATCACGCGCTCCTCGCCCAGCAGGCGATTGACGAGCGTCGACTTGCCGACATTCGGTCGGCCGATGATGGCGATGCGGATGGCGCCGGTCTCGCCTGTCTCGGGCGGCTGCGCTGCGAAGCCCTCGAGCACGCGGGCCATGAGCTCTTCGCAGCCCCTGCCGTGGCTCGCGGAGATGGCGACCGGCTCGCCGAAGCCGAGGGCGTGGAAGTCCGCGGCGACCATATCGGCGTCGAGCCCTTCCGCCTTGTTGAGTGCCAGGGTTACCGGTTTGCCCGAGCGGCGCAGCTCGCGCGCGACGAACTGATCCTGCGGGGAGAGCCCCGCGCGCGCATCGGCGATGAATACCAGCCGGTCCGCCTCCTCGACGGCGCGTTGCGTCTGCGCACGCATCTGCGCCTCGACACCGCGCGGGTTCTCGATCAGCCCGCCGGTGTCGATGACCACGTACGGCACGGGGCCCAGACGTCCGAAGCCGTACTGGCGATCGCGGGTGAGTCCGGGTACATCCGCGACGATGGCATCGCGGGTGCCCGTGAGCACGTTGAACAGCGTCGACTTACCGACGTTCGGCCGGCCTACGAGCGCGATGACGGGCAACATGACGGCACGGCGCCCGCTGGACGCCGTTACTGGGGCGGGGCGGGCGCAGCCTTGCGCTTGCTGTCTGCGGCAGCCAGGGGCTTGGCGCGAAAGGCGTTGATCTGACCGCGATCGTTGACGACCACCACCACGTCGCCGATCACCAGCGGCTGGGTGCTGATGCGGCTACCGCCGGTTGCGACGCGCGCCGCCAGTGCGCCGCTCGCCTTGTCGAGCCAGTGGAGGTAGCCCTGAAAATCTCCCACGACGATGCTGTCGTCCATGACTGCGATCGGTGACAGCCCGCGGTGCAGCAGCGCCTTCTGCTGCCAGACCTCCGCGCCGGTGCGCGGCTTGAGCGCCCCCACCACGCCGTCGGAGTCCGACACGTACAGCGCATCTTCATCGAGCGTCAGACCGCGGTAGCTCGAGAGCTCGTGCGACCACCACACCTGCCCGGTGTCGATGGCGAGCATCGCCACCTTCCCCTGGAAACCGACGGCGTACACGTCACGGCCCGCGACGTGCACCGCCGAATCGATGTCATCGAGTCGCTCGAGCTCGGTGCGCCCGTGCGGCGGGGTTACGGTGGCCTCCCATTGCAACGAGCCGTCACCGGCGCTCAGCGCCACGACCTTGCCGTTGTCGAAGCCGCTCAGCACCAGATCCCCGCTGATCACGGGGCTCGCGGTGCCGCGCAGCGACAGGCGCGGCACCTGCTGCTCGGTCACCCACAGCTCGTGCCCGTCCTCGGGGCTGAGCGCGTGCAGCTTGCCATCCACGGTCCGCACTGCGATCAGCTTCGGGGAGATCGCCGCCGGCGCCAGCACCTCACCGTTGAGGTGAACTGTCCAGCGCTTGTGCCCG
>DASQRV010000308.1:0-5346 GCA_035642735.1 Steroidobacteraceae bacterium | reverse complement strand
CGGGCCTCACGGAATCGGGAGGTTATGCAGACCGCGCTCGCCGATTTCATCAGGAGCTCGCCCGCCGGCCGTGAAGCCGACGCCATCCTGCGCAGCTGCGTGCACTGTGGGTTCTGCCTGCCGGCCTGTCCGACCTATCAGTTGCTCGGAGACGAGCTCGACAGTCCGCGGGGTCGCATCTATCTCATGAAGCAGCTGCTCGAGGGCGAGCCGGTGACGGCGCGCACGCAGCTGCATCTGGATCGCTGTCTCACCTGTCGCGCCTGCGAGAGTGCCTGTCCCTCCGGGGTGCGCTACGGGCGGCTGCTCGATATCGGCCGCGCGCTCGTCGAGGAGCGTGTGCCGCGCACCGCGCCCGCACGTGTGGAGCGGTACCTGCTGCGCAGCATCGTGCCGTACACGCGGCGCGTGCGTGCCTTGCTCGGCCTCGCCGCCGCGGTACGCCCGCTCCTGCCGCGCGCGTTGCGCTCGCGCGTACCTTCAGGGGTCGAGCCCGCTGCGCCGTTCCTCTCTTCTCAACGCCCGCCGATCTGGCCGGCGCCGCGCCATGCGCGGCGCGTGGCGCTGCTCGAGGGCTGCGTGCAGCCGGCGCTGGCGGCGGGGATCGACCCGGCGGCGGCACAGGTGTTGGATCGCATCGGGATTGCGACCGTGCGCGTCGCCGGCGGCGGCTGCTGCGGAGCCCTGGCCCATCACCTCTCGGCCCACGCGCAATCGCTCGCACAGATGCGCCGCAACGTCGATGCACTCTGGCCGCACGTTGCAGCCGGTGCCGAGGCAGTGGTGTTCGCCGCGAGCGCCTGCGCAGCGATGGTGTGTGACTATGGGCGGCTGCTCGAGGACGATCCCGCTTACGCCGCACGCGCCGCGCGCATCAGTGCCCTGAGCCAGGACATCAGCCGGCTGCTCGCCGCCAATGCCGGGGCGCTGCGCGCGGCGCTCGCCGCTGCGAGCGCGGCCGGCCCGCCATCCGCGCGGACACCGCTGCGCGTTGCGTTCCAGGCACCCTGCACGCTGCAGCACGCATTGCGGGCAACGGGCGTCGTCGAGCCGTTGCTCGCCGCGGCGGGCTTCACCCTGACGCCGGTCACCGACGGCGGCCGCTGCTGCGGCTCGGCCGGCACCTACTCGCTGCTGCAGCCCGAGCTGGCAACGCGGCTGCTGCGCGCCAAGGTGGCGGCGCTCGAAGCCGGCGCGCCGCAGCTCATCGCCACCGCCAACATCGGCTGCCTCACGCACCTGCGCAGCGGCACGACGCTGCCGGTGCACCACTGGGTCGAGCTGCTCGCGGCGAGGCTCATCGGTGGCTGACCAATGGGGCGAGCGCATGCCGCGCTCGGTGAGTTTTTCCCAGCTCGTTGCCTTGTCGGTGGGCATCACGATCGGCAGCGGGATTTTCCGGGTTCCCGCCACGGTTGCCGGGCAGCTGCAGTTCCCCGGTCCGATGCTGCTCTGCTGGGTGCTCGGGGGTGTCATCGCGGTGTGCGGCGCGCTCAGCGTGGCGGAGCTCGCCGGCGCGTTGCCGCGCTCGGGCGGCGTCTTCGCGTACCTGCTGGAGGCCTACGGTCCATTGCCGGCATTCCTTTTCGGCTGGACCGAGCTGGTGGTCATCCGTGCGTCGGCCCTCGGGGCGATCGCAACCATATTCGCGGAGTATCTCGGTTACTTCGTGCCGCTCGTCGCAGCGCATGTGCGCATCGCTGCGGCATGCGCCGTCGCGCTCATCGGCGCGATCAACTACGTCGGTGTGCAGCGCGCCGCCGCGGTCCTGAGCGCCACCACCGCGGTGAAGTACGCCGTGCTGCTCGGTCTCGGGCTGCTGGCATTCACCGCCCGCGGCGGCAGCGCTGCGCACTTCGTGCCCGCCTGGCCGGCGAGTGCACCGTGGTCGGCGCTCGCCACCGCGCTCATCCTGGTGATGTGGACCTACGACGGCTGGGCGGATGCGGCATTCGTGGCGGGCGAGGTGAAAGACCCGCAGCGAAACCTGCCGCTGGCGCTCATCACCGGAGCCGTGTGCGTGATCGTGGCGTACCTGGTGGTCAACGTCGGCTTTCTGTACGCGCTCGCGCCGCAGACGATGGCGGACTCGAAGCTCGTCGTGTCGACGGTCGCGGCGCGCATTCCGCTGCTGGGCGGTGTCGGGGCGGCGGTGGTCGCGGCCGCGGTGGTGATCTCCGCCTTCAGCGGGCTCAACGCCTCGATGCTGGCCGGCTCGCGGATCTTCTATGCCATGGCCGATCGGCGGCTGTTCTTTCGTGTCGCGGCACGTGTCTCGCCGCGCTTCGACAGCCCCTCGGTCGCCATCTGGCTCGCCACCGTGCTCGGTGTCGCCTACGTACTGTTCAACGACTTCGCGGAGCTCGCGGACAAGTTCATCCTCGGCATCTGGCCCTTCTACACGCTCACGGTGGCGGCGGTTTTCGTGCTGCGCGCGCGCCGCCCTGAGCTCCCGCGTCCCTACCGCGTCTGGGGCTATCCCATCGTGCCGGCGGTGTTCCTGATCGCTTCGCTGTACATGGTGCTGAACGCGCTCCTCACCGACCCGCGCAATACCGGCATCACCTTCGCCATCATCCTCGCCGGCGTGCCGGTCTTCTGGCTGTGGAGCTCACGGCGGGGCCAGGCTATGGCCCGGCAGCCATGATTCTGCAATCCCTTGCGGGCGGGCGCGCGCGCCGGGGGCGGATTGCAAGCACAATAGCCGCCTGGTTCGAGGAGCCGAGCGGTGAACGACGCCACAACAACAAAGCCTGACACCGGACAGCAGCAGCCCGTGAGGCGTCGCCCGAGCCGGCGCGTATTGCTGGGCGCGCTCGCCGCGATCGCCGTCCTCGCCGCGCTCGGGACCTACCTCTGGCGGCAGCGCGGCGCCAATGACCCCAACGGCGCCTTCTCCCTCTCCGGCAACGTCGATGTGCACCAGGTGGAGCTCGCCTTTCGCGTCAGCGGCCGGATCTCGGCCGTGAAGGTGCAGGAGGGCGACAAGGTGAGCGCCGGGCAGGTGCTGGCCCAGCTCGATCCCGTGCCCTTCCAGACCGATGTGAATTCGGCGAAAGCGGACGTCGCGCAGGCTCAGGCGCAGCTCGATAAAACGCGGCGCGGCTTTCGGGTGGAGGAGGTCGAGCAGGCCCGTGCCAACGTCGCGCAGCGCGCTGCAGACCTGGAGAACGCGCGCGTGACGCTCGAGCGGCAGCAGCAGCTGTTGGCGTCGGGTCTCGTCACGCACCAACAGATCGACGATGCGCAGGCGCGGGTGCACATGACCGAGGCGTCGCTCGCCGCCGCGCGCAGTCAGCTCACCCTCGAACTTCACGGCTCGCGCATCGAGGACATCGAGGCCCAGGAGGCGATGCTGGCTTCCGCCCGGGCACGCCTGGAGAAGGCGCAGACCGCACTCTCGGACGCGACGCTCCTGGCGCCGAGCAAGGGCATCGTCTCGGTGCGCGCGCGTGAGCTCGGCGCCATCGTCCAGGCGGGTCAGACGGTCTATACGCTGACGCTCAATGATCCGGTGTGGATCCGCGCCTATGTGTCGCAGCCGCGGCTCGGGCGCATCAAGCCGGGCATGCCGGTCAAGGTAACCATCGACTCGATGCCGGGCAGGCAATACGAGGGCACGGTCGGCTTCATCTCGCCCGAGGCCGAATTCACCCCCAAGACCGTGCAGACCGAGCAGGTGCGCGATGATCTCGTCTATCGCATCCGGGTGATCGCGAGCGACCCCGACAACGTCTTCCGCCAGGGCATGCCCGTCACGGTGCTCATCGCCGCGGCCCCCGCGGTGGCGCACTGAGGTTTCCGCGAGTCCGCGCAGCCTGATGAGCACGCCGGCCCCGACCACGCCCGCTGCACCACCGCCGCTGCGGCCGGCGGCCAAGGTGAGCGCGCTGGTGAAAAGCTTCGGTACGGCGCGCGCCCTCGACGGCATCAGCGCCACGCTGCCGGCGGGCCAGATCCTTGGCCTCGTCGGCCCGGACGGGGCCGGCAAGACGACCCTCATCCGGCTGTTCGCGGGCCTGATGGTGCCAACGGCCGGGACGGTGGAGGTACTCGGACGCACCCCACAGGCCGAAGGCGGCACGACGCAGGCCGAGACCGGCTACATGCCGCAGCGCTTCGGGCTGTACGAGGACCTTTCGGTGCTCGACAACCTGAATCTCTACGCCAACCTGCGCGCGCTCTCTGCGACCGAGCGGCAGCAGCGCTTCGCAGAGTTGCTGCGGTTCACGGATCTCGCGCCCTTCACCGAGCGCCTCGCCGGTCAGCTCTCGGGCGGCATGAAACAGAAGCTCGGTCTGGCGTGCGCGCTGCTGGGCTCACCCCGGCTCCTGCTCCTCGATGAGCCGGGCGTGGGCGTCGACCCGCTCTCGCGCCGCGAGCTGTGGCGCATGGTGAGCGATCTCGTGTCGGGCGGCGTCACGGTACTCTGGTCGACGGCGTACCTGGAGGAGGCCGAGCGCTGCGCCTATATCTGGCTGCTCGATGCCGGGCGGCTGCTGTACGACGGCCCGCCGCGCGAGCTGAGCGAGCGGGTGCGCGGACGCGTGTTCCGGCGCCGCGCGCCCGCGGGCGAGGCGCGGCAGATCTGCGAAGAGGAGCTGGCGCGCGATGCCGTGCTCGATGCCGTGATCCAGGGGGCGAGCGTGCGGTTGGTCGCCAAGGCGCACCGCGAGCGGGAGTTTCGGGGCACGCCATACGAGCCGGTTGAGCCGCGGCTCGAGGACGCCTATGTCGAGCTCCTCGGCGGCCCGCGCAAGGGCGAGAGTCTGCTCGCGCGCGGCTGGCCGACGCGGGGGCCGCCCGCAGCTCCGGGCGATGCGGTGCGCGCGGCGGCCGAGCCGGATCAGGGCGTACTGGTGCGCGCGGTCGGCTTGACGCGCCGCTTCGGCGATTTCGTGGCGGCCGACACGATCGGCTTCGAGGTGCGCGCCGGGGAGATCTACGGCCTTCTCGGACCCAACGGCGCCGGCAAATCCACCACCTTCCGCATGCTGTGCGGTCTGCTCAAACCGACCGCGGGCGACGCCAGCGTCGCCGGGGTCAACCTGCTGCACGCCGCGAGCCGCGCGCGTGCACGGCTCGGCTACATGGCACAGAAGTTCTCACTCTACGGCGACCTGTCGGTCGGGCAGAACCTCAACTACTTCGCCGACATCTACGGGCTGTCACGCGCCGCGAAGCGCGAGCGCGTGCCGGCGATGGTCGAGATGTTCGAGCTCTCGCCCCATCTCGCGAGCAACGCCTCGCTCCTGCCGCTCGGCTTCAAGCAGCGCCTCGCGCTCGCCTGCGCCACGCTGCACACGCCGGCGGTGCTGTTTCTCGATGAGCCAACGAGCGGCGTGG
>DASQRV010000307.1:0-3302 GCA_035642735.1 Steroidobacteraceae bacterium | reverse complement strand
GCTGTCCGCCGTACCGCATCCGATGGCACGATCTCATGCCAGCTCTCGGCGAGCGCCCGCGCGGCATCGAGCGCAGCCGCCACGTCATCGGGGGTCAGTAACCCCTCACGCTCGCGTCGCGCAAGTGCAGAGGCAATCTCGACCGGAGTTCCCCACCAGGCGAGCACCTCGCCGTCCTCCTCGAGCAGCGCCATCAGGCGTTCACGTGCGGGTTCGTCTACAAGCAGAGGCAGCAGCGCGGAAGAGTCCCAAAACCTCATCGTCCGGCGTCGCGCTCCTCGCGCAGCGCCTCGGCCAGGCGTGCACTGCGCGGCAATCCCTTCGGCAGCAGGGCCCGCAGGCGTTTCACCGAAAGTGAGCGCGTGGGCGGTCGGGTCAGGCCCTGGGCGCGCAGCAGTGCGAGGCGGTCGCCGCCGCGGTCGCTCGACTCGATACGCTCGATGCAGGCGATCGGGACATCGCGGTCGTAGATCACCACCGAGTGCCCGGCGCGGACCTTGCGCAGGTACGCACTCAGGTTGTCCTTGAGTTTCGAGACGGTAGCCTTTTCCATATGGCCATTATAGCCATTAATGCGGAAGCGGCAAGTATCGATCGGGCCCGCCGCGGTGTCGCCTGCGGGCGGCGGGCGAGCCCGTGCCGATCAGGTCGCAAACAACTGCGCGTCGATGTTCCGGAAGGACTTGAACTCGAGGGCGTTGCCCGTCGGATCGAGAATAAAGAGTGTCGACTGCTCGCCCGGCGTACCGGGAAAGCGCGTGGTGGGCTCGATGACCCACTCGATCGGATGCTGTCTCAGGCGCTCGACGAGCTGCCGCCACGCCTCGGGCTCGAGCACCACGCCGCAGTGAGGTACGGGAACGCCGTGTCCGTCGACCGGATTGAAATGCGAGCCGAGGCGTCCGTCGGGACCCAGTGCCGGGTTCAGGTGGCACACGAACTGGTGACCGTAGAGATTGAAGTCGACCCACTCCGGGGCGCTCCGTCCCTCGGTGCAGCCGAGAACCCCGCCGTAGAAGCGCCGCGCTTCAGCGATGTCCCTGACCTGAACCGCAACGTGAAACGGAGTGAGGCCCATGCGGGGTCATGATACAGGCGCGGCGGGTGCCGGGGGCACCGCGCCCGGGCCAACCGGCGCTACGCTTGTGTGACGCCGCGCCGGATGGCGTAGCGCACGAGCCCCGCGGTGTCGTGAATATCGAGCTTGTGCATCAGCTTCGAGCGGTGCGACTCGACGGTCTTGGCGCTGATGCCCAGCTGCGCGGCGATGACCTTGGTGGAAGTGCCCTCGGCGATGAGCTGCAGCACCTGCCGCTCGCGCACCGAGAGCCCATCGACCCGGCCGGGCGCGGCGCAGGCCTCGGCCACCGCGCTCGCGACGCCGGGGCTCAGGTACACCTCGCCGCGGCACACCCCCTCGATCGCCCGCACCAGGTCGCGCGCCGCCTGGTTCTTGAGGACGTAACCCTTCACGCCGCAGCGGAGCGCCTCGGCGACGTACTGCGCGTTATCGTGCTGTGTCAGCACGATGAGCCGCACCTGCGGGCAGCTGTGAGTCAGCTCGAGGGCGGCATTGAGCCCATTGCAGAGCGGCATGCCGATGTCCATGACGGCCACATCGGGAATTTCGCTCTGTACGAGATGCACGGCTTCGCGCCCGTCCGCGGCTTCTCCGGCCACGACGAATCCTGCACCTTCGAGCAGTTTCCTCAGTCCCTGCCGCACGAGCACGTGGTCGTCGGCGAGCACCAGGCGGATGGTCACGCGATGGGCTCCGTTTCTGACGCTCGAACTCCCTCTCGCTTTCGATTATACCGCGCAGCCCGCGGTGACGGCCGCATGAAAAGCGTCCAATTGCGTCGGCCGGGACGAGTTGTCTAGGATTGTTGTTTGCTCTTGCTTCCCAACCTGTATGGCCCGCACGCCACTCATCACTGTCGTCGGTACGCTGCTTCCGGCGGTCTGGGCGTGGGGTGAGAGCACGGCGCCTTCGGCCCCGCAGCTCCCGGCCGGAAGCGGCCGCGAGGTCGCCGCGGCGCATTGCGTGAGTTGCCACGATACCAGCCGGCTCATCACTCCAGGGTTTACCCGCACAGGCTGGGAGGACGTCATCGAGCGCATGACCCGGCTCGGCGTCGTGCTCTCGGCCGACGAGCGGTCGCTCCTCAACGGCTACCTGGCACAGAATTTTCCGCCACAGCCGCAGGCTGACGCCAAGGTAGTGACCGGCCGGACCTCGGTTACATTTCATGAATGGTCGGTGGCGACACCGGGCGCGTTCCCGCACGATCCGCTCGCGACCGCGGATGGTGCGATCTGGTACACCGGTCAGCGTGCGAGCCTTCTCGGGCGCATCGACCCGCAAAGTGGCGCGATCCGCGAGTACCGGACGAGCGTCCCGGACTCCGGGCCCCACGGGCTCACCGCGGATGCGGCGGGACACATCTGGTTCACGGCCAACTCCGCAGCGTACGTCGGCCGGCTCGATCCGGCGAGCGGGGAGATCACCGCGTACCGCATGCCGGATCCGGCGGCGCGCGATCCGCACACGCCCGTCTTCGATCAGAGCGGGGTACTGTGGTTCACGGTGCAGGGTGGCAACCGGGTCGGCCGACTCGACCCGCGCACCGGCGAGGTGCGCCTGATCGAGGTGCCGACGGCGCACGCACTGCCCTACGGGATCGCGGTCAACTCCAGGGGCGTACCGTTCTTCGCCGAGTTCGGGACTAACCGCATCGGTGCCATCGATCCCCACACCCTCGCGATCCACGAGTACGTGTTGCCGGAGGTGGCGGCCCGACCGCGCCGGCTCGCGATCGACGCGCACGATGTCATCTGGTACTCGGACTACGCGCGTGGTTACCTCGGCCGATTCGATTCGGCGAGCGGCGCGGCACGCGAGTGGGCCTCGCCGGGTGGTGCCCGCTCGCAGCCCTACGGCATCGCGGTGCTCGATGGCATCGTGTGGTACAGCGAGTCCGGCGTCAGCCCCAACACCCTGGTGCGCTTCGATCCAAGCTCACGCGCGTTCCAGACCTGGCCGATCCCCGGGGGCGGTGGCGTGGTGCGCAACATGATGGCGACGCACGATCACCGGTTGGTGCTGGCCGAGAGCGGCGCCGGCAAACTCGCGCTCGTCGACATCCACTGAAGCACGCCGCGAAATCGTTCCCGACCACTGCCGGGAACCAGGGAACGCGTTCCCCTCGAGTCGCCGGAAACCGGCCACAACTTCCCCCGGACACACGGGCAGTAAGTGCAAGGGAGAGAATCGCTATGCGCATTCGGGCTCGCACCGCGGG
>DASQRV010000306.1:0-4556 GCA_035642735.1 Steroidobacteraceae bacterium | reverse complement strand
AGCAAAGGTCGAGGAACGCCCAGATGCGTGTCCACATGGCTTAAGGATACAGTGATGCGGGGATGCGGCGTGATATGAGGCCAGCAACAGGATTTCCCGAGCGGATCGTGTGTCTCACCGAGGAGACCACCGAGACGCTCTACCTGCTCGGTGAAGACTGGCGGATCGTCGGGATCTCCGGCTTCACGGTACGCCCGCCGCGCGCGCGCCGGGAGAAGCCGCGCGTCTCCGCCTTCCTGAGCGCTCACACCGAGCGCATCCTCGCCCTCAAGCCCGATCTGGTGCTCGGCTTCTCGGATCTGCAGGCTGACATCGCCGCGACGCTGGTGCGCGCGGGGCTGGAGGTGCACGTCTTCAACCATCGTAGCATCGCCGACATCCTGCGCATGATCCGCACCCTCGGCGGCATGATCGGCTGTGAGGGCCGGGCGCGGGCACTCGCCGATGAGCTCGAAGCGGGCCTCGGAGCGGTGCGCGCGCGCGCCGCGGCGCTGTCACGGCGGCCGCGGGTGTACTTCGAGGAGTGGGATGATCCGCTGATCAGCGGCATTGGTTGGGTCTCGGAGCTCATCGCCGTCGCTGGCGGCGAGGATTGCTTCCCGGAGCTCGCCCGCGAGGCGCTCGGGCGCAACCGCATCATCGCCGATCCGCTGGAGGTCGCGCGGCGCGCGCCCGACATCGTGCTCGGCTCCTGGTGCGGCAAGAAGTTCCGGCCCGAGCGCGTGTCGGCGCGGCCGGGATGGAGCGAGGTGCCCGCCGTGCGCGAGGGTTACCTGCGCGAGATCAAGTCATCGATCATCCTGCAGCCGGGACCCGCGGCCCTCACCGATGGCGTACGGGCGATTCAGCAGGTCATCGAGGAGTGGGCCGCGCAGCCGCGCTAGCGGATGCCGCGGCGCTCCCGCACGATCTCCCACGCCTGGATGATCTGCTGCGTACGCTGCTTGGCGTGCGCCAGCATCGACTCCGGCAGGCCGTGGGCCTTCAGCTTGTCGGGGTGATGGCGCTGCAGCTGCCGGCGGTATGCCTTGGCCACCTGCTCATCGCTCGCGCCCGCGGTGGTCTCGAGCACGCGATAGGCCTCATCGAGCTCGCGATCGCGCGCCGCCGCCGCGCCGGCGCCGTGTGCCTGCCCGGCACGAAAGCCCCCGGCGCGCTGCAGGCGCAGCACCGCCTCGATGTGCATGAACTCGATGATCGACACGCCGAGCGCCGCGGCGAGTCGGCCGATGAGCGGGCGCACCGGTCCCTCGAGATCGTTGCCCGCGAGCGCCGCGCGCACCTGGATCTCGAGGAACACCCTCGCCAGCTCCGGTCGGCCGCGGCAGATGTGGCCGAGCTGCGCGAGCTCGGCAGCGTAGTCGTAATCGGGCTGCTTGCCCGCGGTGAAGCAGGCGATCGCCTCGCGCACCTGCGCGGCAGTCAACCGCAGCTCGTCCATGACCGCACGGGCCGCGGAGATCTCGCGCTCCGACACGCGGCCATCCGCTTTGGCGAGATAGCCCATCACCTGGAAGCTGCCGCGGAAGAAGCGCTCGCCGATCGTCGCCAGCTCTGCGGCGGCCGGCGGCTCCTCGGCCTCCCCGCTCGTCTCATCGAACTGGTGACCGAGCAGCACGCCGAACGCGGCGCCAAAGGGCCCGAGCACCAGTCCGCCGAGCAGTCCGCCGGCAACCTTACCGATCCACTTCATGGCCATCTTGCGGGTGCGGGCTCGAGCGGGTGTCCGGGGCTCAAAGGGCCGCTATAGTAGCAACTGAATGCCGACCCCCACCGTCTACCGCACCGCACTGCGCGGTCTCGAGCGCCTGCACGAGGGCAAGGTGCGCGATATCTACGCGCTCGATGCAGCGACCATGCTGATCGTCACCACCGATCGGCTGTCAGCCTTCGATGTTGTGTTGCCCGATCCCATCCCCGACAAGGGGCGCGTACTCAACAGCATCTCCAACTTCTGGTTCGCGCGCACGCAGCACCTGGTCCCGAATCATCTCAGCGGCCGCGAGCTCTCGAGCGTCATCGCCGACGCGGACGAGCGCGCACAGCTCGAGGGGCGGGCGGTCATCGTGCGGCGCCTCAGGGCACTGCCGATCGAGGCCGTGGTGCGCGGCTACCTCATTGGCTCGGGCTGGAAGGACTATCGGGCGAGCGGGGCGGTGTGCGGCATCGCGCTGCCGCCGGGACTTGCGCTCGCGGCACAGCTGCCGCAGCCGCTGTTCACGCCGGCGACCAAGGCGAGACCCGGCGCGCACGACGAGAACATCCCGTTCGCGGAAGTCGCCGCGCTCATCGGTCCGGAGCTCGCCGCCGGTATACGCGACACGGCGCTCGCGCTCTACGCTTTTGCCGCCGAGCACGCGCGCCGCCGCGGCATCATCATCGCCGACACCAAGTTCGAGTTCGGGGTCGACGCGGACGGACGACTGACGCTGATCGATGAGGTACTGACGCCGGATTCCTCGCGCTTCTGGCCGGCGGACAGCTACCGCGTGGGGGCGAGCCCGCCGAGCTTCGACAAGCAGTTCGTGCGCGACTACCTCGAGACGCTCGAGTGGAACAAGCAGCCGCCGGGGCCACGACTGCCGCCGGAGCTCATCGCGCGCACCAGCGAGAAGTACCGGGAGGCGCTGGCACGGCTGACCGGCTGAGTACCGCGGCGCAAGACCCAACCGGGAAAGGGCGCGCACATGAGCTCACACGACAAGCCGGGCGAGGTCGAGACCGCGACGGACACACCGTGCCGCGACTGTTCCGCGGCCGAGATCACCGCCATCGCGCACCTGTACCGCGGCGAGATCTACCGCAGCACCGTGTGGCGCACGCGGCTCGACTCCACGACCAACTGGGCGGTCGTCACGACCGGCATCGCGCTCTCGGCGACCTTCAGCAGTGCCGAGGCCTCGCCGCTCCCCATGGTGCTGGTGGGACTGATCGTCACCATATTCCTGTTGCTCGAGGCCCGCCGCTATCGCTACTTCAACATCTGGCGGGCGCGCGCACGGCTGCTCGAGACCGACTTCTACACACCGATGCTGCGCGGACACCCGGTGGTGTTGAACACGCACTGGAGCAGACTGCTCGCGAGGGACCTGTGCCAGCCGCGCTACCACGTGAGCCTGGCGCGTGCCGCGGGCCGGCGCCTGCGGCGCACCTACGGCTGGATCTTCCTCATCCAGGCGCTCGCCTATTACGGCAAGCTCGCCATCCACCCGACGCCGCTGCACACGCTGTCTCAGCTATGGACGCGTGCCGCGATCGGTCCGATTCGCGGCGAGATCGTGGTCGCGGCAGGCCTGCTGTTCCATCTCGGCTGGGTGATCTTCGGCTACCTCGCGCTGCGCCGCGACCAGCACTCCTGGCGGCACCGACAGAGCCTGATCGCGATCGGTTAGACTGTCAGCATGCCCGAGCCCTGGATAGCCCCCTCGATCCTGTCGGCTGATTTCGCGCGGCTCGGCGCTGAGGTCGATGCCGTGCTCGAAGCGGGTGCCGACCTCATTCACTTCGACGTGATGGACAACCATTACGTGCCGAATCTCACCATCGGACCGCTGGTGTGCGAGGCGTTGCGCCGCCACGGCGTCAAGGCGCCGATCGACGTACACCTGATGGTGCGCCCGGTCGATCGCATCGTGCCGGACTTTGCGGCGGCCGGCGCCACCTACATTACCTTCCACCCGGAGGCCTCGGAGCACATCGATCGGACCATCGCGCTGATCCGCGAGCATGGTTGCTGCCCGGGACTCGTGTTCAACCCCGCCACGCCGCTCGACTACCTCGATTACACCCTCGAGCTCATCGATATGGTGCTCATCATGTCGGTGAACCCCGGCTTCGCGGGCCAGCAGTTCATTCCGACCAGCCTGCGCAAGCTGGCCGACGCGCACGCGCGAATCGTTGCGGGCGGGCGCGAGGTGCGCCTGGAGGTCGACGGGGGCATCAAGGTCAGCAATGTCCGCGCCGCCGCCCAGGCCGGGGCCGACACTTTCGTCGCGGGATCGGCCATCTTCGGCAGCCCCGACTACGGGCGGACGATTCGCGAGATGCGCGCGCAGATCGACGGCGCCGCGCCGGTCAAAGCGCGGCGCTGAGGCGGTTCGAAGCGAGTACGCGGCGCTCGCCGGACGGCGACTGCGCGGGCCGCGCGCCCGGGGGCGTGAGGGCTATTCCTCGTCCTCTTCGTCGTCCTCGTCGTCATCGTCGTACTCGAGCTCCACGGGGCTCACGGCGCGGGCGGCCCCCCCGGCTGCCGGCTTCGCGGGCACGATGACCGGGCGGGTCTTCATCTTCGGACGCGCATTGAACACGACGATGGTCTTGCCGGTGGCGCGCAGCAGTCCCTGCTCCTCGAGCACCTTCAGCACGCGGCCCGCCATCTCCCGCGAGCAGCCCACCAGGCGCGACAGCTCCTGGCGGCTCACCTTGATCTGCATGCCCTCCGGATGGGTCATGGCGTCGGGTTCGCCGCACAGATCCATGATGGCGTGTGCCACGCGTCCGGTGACGTCGACGAAGGCGAGATCGCCGAGCTTGCGATTGGTGCGGTCGAGCCGGGT
>DASQRV010000305.1:0-8950 GCA_035642735.1 Steroidobacteraceae bacterium | reverse complement strand
GATGTCGTGCTGATGCCGAGCTACGTGAACATCGGCGCCTGGATCGGCTCGGGCACCATGGTCGATACCTGGGCGACCGTCGGCTCCTGTGCGCAGATCGGCCGCAACGTACACCTCTCGGGCGGAGTCGGCATCGGCGGGGTGCTCGAGCCGCTGCAGGCGACGCCGACGATCATCGAGGACGACTGCTTCATCGGCGCGCGCTCGGAGATCGTCGAAGGCGTGGTGGTGGGAGCGGGCTCGGTGATATCCATGGGCGTCTTCATCGGGCAGAGCACGCGCATCTACGACCGCGCCACGGGCACGATCCTCCAGGGCCGCGTGCCGGGAGGGTCGGTGGTGGTCCCGGGCACGCTGCCATCGAGCGATGGGCGCTACGGGCTCTACTGCGCAGTGATCGTCAAGCATGTCGATGCGCAGACCCGCGCCAAGACCTCCATCAACGATCTGCTGCGCAGCGCCGACTCAACCTGAGAGCCCGGCTCACCCGCGTTCGCGGCGCAGGCTCCCGGATTCAAACCTTCCCCGGCCCGGTCTGCGGGTGTCGCCGCGGCCTGCGACCGCGCTGTAACCGCCGCGCGACTGACCACATAACCGTCGGCCGCCGAGAATCGTTGCCGTTCGCAGGAACGACATCAGAAACGACGGATCAGGGACCAGGGTTACATGCTCAACCAGAACCTTCGTCGCCGTTGCGTACTCTTTGTGCTCACCGCCCTGGCCGCGTCAGGCCAGGCACCCACACAGCAGAAGACGGGCCCAGGCATCACCGGTGAGGACAGCCTCACGTGGAAGGGCATCACGCTCTACGGCGTCATCGACATCGGTCTCCAGTACGACACGCACATGGCACCGTTCACTCCTTTCCGGCCGGCCGCCAGCGGCAACATCGTGCGCCAGTTCAGCTACCAGTCGGTCGTCGGCCTCACGCCGAGCAACATGGGCCAGTCGCGCGTTGGCCTGCAGGGCATCGAGGCCCTGAACGATGAGTGGTCGGCGGTGTTCCAGATCGAGACCTTCTTCAATCCGCAGTCGGGCGAAATCGCCAACTCGTTGAAGTCGTTGACGGCGAACAATGGCGTAGCCCTCGGCAAGCAGACCGTCGGCGTCGATGGCAGCTCGGCGGGTCAGGCCTTCCAGACCTCCTGGGTGGGCCTGAGATCGTCGCGGTTCGGCACCCTCACCTTCGGTCGTCAGGTGACGCTGATCCTGGAAGGCATCATCCGGTACGACCCCGCTTACAACGCTTCGGCATTCGGCCTGCTCGGCGCCTCCAACACATACTCCGGCGCGGGCTCCCAGGAAACCAACCGCCTCGATTCCACGGCGAAGTACACCGTGAGCTTCAACGATCGGGTGCACTTCGGTGCCCTCTACAAGTTCAACCAGTCCAGCGGGTCGGCCAACACCGCCTTCCAGGGCAACCTGGGTGGCGAGCTCGGGCGCGCATCGGTCGATGCCTATTATTCGAAGGTCAATAGCGCCATCACGGCGACTTCCCTGAGCGCAGCGCAGGTCGGCAAACTCCCGGCGGCCTATTCGGTATCGAATTCTCTCGCGGCAACGATCTCGGACAACACCGCCTACGCCCTCATGGCATCGTACGGCTTCGAGCGGCTCAAATTCCTGGCCGGGTACGAGTACATCAAGTACGAGAATCCCAGGACACCGTTGAGCGCCGGGTTCGTCAATATTGGCGGTTACGTTCTGGCGTTCCTCAACAACACCGCCTACGACAACCCGAAGATCGCCCAGGTGTACTGGGCCGGGCTGCGCTACGCGGTCATTCCCAGGCTCGAGCTGATCGCGGCCTACTACGGCGTCCATCAGAGCGGCTACGGCAGCGGAAGTCAGGCGGGCTGCAGCACGAGCGCGCACAGCGTCTGCAGCGGCAGCCTCGAGGCTTTCTCCGTCGCCGCCGACTACCGCTTCAACGTGCACTTCGACGCCTACGCCGGCGCCATGTACAGCGGGGTGCACGACGGCCTGGCCAACGGCTACCTCTACTACACCACCAACATCAACCCCACCATCGGCGTGCGCTACAAGTTCTGAAAGCGCACGTGGCCGCTTCCTGGGTCGTGCGCGGCCCCGGCGGCTTGCGCGCATCGCTCGCAATCTGCGACGATATATTCGGTGGAATATAACGATCCCCTGCCAGGGAGTCGGTCGATGCTGCGTTCTGAAGCCCCGCGCAGGAAGCGCGAACAGGCGCAGGGAAGCGCCGGGCGCCGCCCCCTGGCGGCGGGCGATCACGGCGCCGAAGCCAGCGGAAATTGCCTACTTCAGCGGGTCGTTGCGGCTCAGGACTCTCTGAAACATTGCAATCACGGCGGGCAGGGGCCGGTGGATGGGCGGCACGGACTGATAGTTCTCCCAACCGCCGCCGAGGCTGCGGTAGAGCTCGATGAACTCTTCGGCGGCGGCCACCTGGGCGCCCGTGTACTGCTCCTCGATGTCGTACTCCTGGCGCTCGGCATCCACCACGTTGAGGAAATCCGTGAGCCCGCGCTCGTAACGCTCGTTGGCGAGCGTCACGGCGCGCTGGCTGGCGACCAGCGCGGTCTCGAGCTTGCCGAGACTCAGCTGTTCGGCTGTGTAGAGACCCATGTTGGTGTCGACTTCGCGCACCGCTCCTTGGATGGTCTTCCGGTAATTGACCAGCAAGGCGCGTGTGTGCAGATCGGCGATCTCCACCTGCGCGTCCAGCTGGCCAAAATCGAGCAGCGGCCAGGCGGCGCCGACACCGTACGAATAGATGTGCTGGCCGATGGTCTCGAGTCCCGGCGCCTGCTGGCGCTGGAAGCCGATCGCGCCGGAGATCGCAATCGACGGGAACAGATTCGCGGTCGCAACACCGATGCGCGCCGTCGCTCCGGCAAGCTCGCGCTCCGCCTGCTGAATGTCCGGCCGCCGCCGCAGCAGGTCGACCGGCAGCCCCGTGGCCACCGCCCCCGGCACCGCCGGCACCATGGCCTTGGCACTGAGCTCCTTGACCATGTCCTCGGGATAAACCCCGAGCAGCGTCGCGATGGTGTATTCGGCCGCCTGCACCTGCGCTGCGAGCGGCGCGGCCTGCGCTTCGAGCGTCGCCAGCTCGCGCGTCGCGAGCGTCACGTCGAGCTCGTTGGTGATGCCGCGCTCGTAGCGGATGTTGACGATGCGCAGCGACTCGCGCAGCACCTCGATGGCTGCGGCGAGCACCGCGGCACGCACCTGGAGGCCACGCAGGTCGACGTAGGCGCGCGCGGTGTCGGAAATCACCGAGACCAGCACGCCGTTGCGGGCGGCGCGGGTCGCTTCAGTGTCGTAGCGGGCCGCCTCGATTTCCCGGCGGTACTTGCCGAAGACGTCCAGCTCCCAGAGCGCGTCGAAGCCGCCGACCACGTTGATCTGCTTCAGGCCCGCGGAGTTGTCGCCGGACCGGAGCCCCGGTGACGCGCGGCCGCGTGTGGCGTCGCTGCCGGTCCCGCGGCCGGCGCCGATGGAAACGTCCGCCTCCGGCAGCAGCGTACCGATGATGCCCGCCTCGTAGACGCGCGCGGCCTGCAGACGGTCGAGCGCGATCAGCACGTCGGGGTTGCCGCTGATGGCGCGGGCGATGAGTGAGTCGAGCTCGGGGTCGTTCAGTGCATGCCACCAGGCGGTGAAATCGACGGGCGCGGCGGTCGCTGGCGCGGTGATGGCGGCGGCGGCGAAGCCTTCCGGGGTTGGGGTCTTCGGCGTGCGGTAGTTCGGGCCCACCGCGCAGCCGGTCAGAGCGGCGACGAACACCCCGAGGGCAAGGACGCGCGCGACTTTCAAGGAAAGCTCCCTTAGCGGCCCGCGCTCGCCACCGGCGTAGCCGCGGCCGACCCGGCGGGCTGGGTGCGCACCGACTCGCCGTCGCCGATCTGGCTGCTGACGTTGAGTGCCACCCGGTCGCCTGGCGCAACGCCGGTGCTGAGCTCCACCATGCTGCCGTCGTCGCGTCCGATGGTGACGCTGCGGAAGCTGATGCGCCCCGCAGGGTCCACGACCGCAACCTGCGGACCGCTGGCGCGGAACATCATCGCCGCGGCCGGAACCTGCACCAGGCCGCGCGGCGGCAGCTCGAAGCCGACCTTCACGTACATCCCCGGCACGAACTCGCCCTTCGAATTCGGGACGTCCACCTCCACGCGCAGTGTGCGCGCCTTGGCATTGAGCGCCTGCGAGGTGCGGGTCACCTGGCCGCTGAACTCGCGCGTGACACCCGCGCTCGTCTGTACCTGCACCGGGGCCCGGCTGTCGAGCAGGTCGTCGGCCGCGCTTTGCGGGGCGTCGACGAAGATACGGATCGGGTCGTTCTGCGTCATGACATAAAGAGGGGTCGTGGCGGCGGTACTGCCCGCGGTGACGAGATTGCCGATATCGATGTCGCGGACGGTGATCGCCCCATCGTAGGGCGCAGTCACCTTCTTGAACTGCGCCATTGCCTGGTACTTGTCTACCTGGGCCTGGGCGAGCGCCGCGTCCGCTTCCGCCGACCGCTGCCGTGCGACGGCGCTGTCGAAGGCGGCTTTCTTCTCCTCGCGCTCCTGGTCCGACACCACCCCCTTGGGCGAATCGCGCCAGCGCACGTACGTGGTGCGGGCGAACTCCGTCTCCGCCTTGCGCACCAACACGGTGGCCTGGCCGGCCTTGAGCTGCGCGCGCGCCGCAGCCAGCTCGGCGTCGAGGTCGGGCGTCTCGATCAGCGCCAGCACCTGTCCGGCGCGCACCCGATCGCCGATGTCGACGAACCACTTGCCGACGAACCCGTTGACGCGCGCAAAGATCGTGCTTGCGTGCCAGGCGGCGGTGTAGCCGGGCAGCACCAGTTGCTGCTTGGCGCCGACCGCTTGCGCCGTGATGACATCGACCAGCGGTGCCGCGGAGGTGGCCTGCTGCGTCGCCCGGGCGACGCCGCGCGCCTTGACGAAGCGATCGATGCTCACCAGCACGAAGGCGACGCCGAGCACGATGGCGGCGATGATCGCCCAGCGCTTCAGGCGCTCGCCGGTCTGCGGGTCGAACCGCGCCGAGACGGCGTGGGACTCGACGTCCTGCGTGTCCGTACCGTAGTCGGTCTCGCGGACCTCATCGTCCATATGCTTCGTCTCGCTGTCGTTGGTTTGTTGCACCTGCAGCCCGCCTCAGGGTGTCGCCGCGGCAGAAGCGGCGTGCGCCGGGGTGCGCCGCAGCAACCGGTACATGGTCGGCACGAATACCAGCGTCGCGAACGTGGCGAACAGCAGTCCGCCGATCACCGCGCGGGCCAGCGGCGCGTTCTGCTCACCGCCCTCCCCCACGCCGATCGCCATCGGCACCATGCCGAGGATCATCGCGCCGGCGGTCATCAACACCGGGCGCAAGCGGGTGTAGCCGGCGGTCACGGCCGCGACCAGCGGCTGATCGCCTGCTTCCATGCGCTGATTGGCAAAGGTCACCACCAGGATGCTGTTGGCCGTCGTGAGCCCGATCGCCATGAGCGTGCCCATGAGCGCCGGGACGCTGAGGTGTGTCTGCGTGAGGAACAGCATCCACATGACCCCGCTCAGCGTGAACGGCACCGCCATCAGCACGATGAGCGGATCGATCCAGCTCTGGTAGTTGATCACCAGGAACAGGTAAACCAGCACCACCGCCAGCGCGATGCCCGTGAACAGGCCCGTGTAGCTCTCGCGCATCGTCTCCACCTGGCCGCTCAGAAGCACGTTGATCGCCTTCTGCGGCGGCGGACGGTTGGCGGCGATCACGCGGTCGATATCGCGCGAGGTGGAGTAGAGATCGCGGTCCTGGACGTTCGCGTGCACGTCGAACACCGGCCGGATGTTCAGCTGCGAGGTCACCATCGGCACGGTGCGGCGGCCCATGGAGGAGGCGTTCATCAGCAGCTGCGACTGGGTGCCGGCGCCTTCGCTGCCGACCGGCATGACCTTCAGATCCCCCGAACTGGCGAGGTCGTAGGTTGGCTGCTGCACGACCAGGGGGTAGCTGACGCCGTTGCTCGGATCGACCCAGAAATTCGGCGCGGTCTGCGCACTGGAGTTGGTGGTGACGAGTACGTTGCTGGCGGCCTCGCGCTGCGTCACTCCCACCTGGGTAGCGAGCGCCCGGTCGACGTCCAGCGACAGCGCCGGCGCGTCGGGGACCTGGAACACGTGCGCGTCCACCACGCCCGGCACGCGCGCGATCAGCCGCGCCAGCCGCGCCGCCAGCCTGTAGGCGCTGTCGGTATCGGAGGCCGAGACGCGGATGTCGATCGGTGCGGGCTGCCCGAAGTTCAGCACCTGGTCGACGATGTCAGCCGGCTGAAAGAAGAACTGCAGCGCCGGATACTTCCGCGGCAGCTCGCGGCGCAGCATCGCGGTGAGCGCGGCGGTCGGCGCGTGCTTCGGCTGCAGCGAGATCAGGATCTCGCCATCCATCGGCCCCACGGTCGCGGAGTCGGAAAGCGCCATGTTGATGCCGCTGTAGGGCATGCCGATGTTGTCGAGAATCACGCTGATCTGATCGTTGCCCACCAGCCGGCGGATGCTGCCCTCGACCTGCGCGAAGTACTGCTGGGTCGTCTCGAGGCGCGTCCCCGGCGGTGCGCGCACGTGCAGGCGCATCTGGCCGGCATCGACGTCGGGAAAGAAGTCACGGCCGAGGAACGGGAACAACGGCAGCGACACCAGCATGATGCCGATGAATACCAGCACGATGAGTTTCGGCTGCGACAGCGCCCAGGCGAGCGCGTTGCGGTAGGCGTCGCGAAACTCGCGGAAGCCGCGCTCGAACGCCAGGTGGATGCGCAGCAGCGGGTGCACGTTCGTGAGCGGGCCAGCAGCCGGGCCCGGGTGCGCCGTGCCGGCGCCGTGCGCCGGGTGCGCGTGCGTGCGCATCAGGTAGAAGAACAGCACCGGCACCATGGTGAAAGACAGCACCAGGCTCGCGAGCAGCGCGACGATCACCGACACCGACAACGGCGAGAACAGGTACTTCGCCGTACCCTGCAGCAAAAACACCGGCACGAACACGATGCAGATGCAGAGCGTCGACAGGAAGGTCGGCGTGCCGACCTCACCGCAACCGTGCACGATGGCGTCCGCCAGGTGCGCGCGCAGCCCGATGTTGCGCTCGATGTTCTCGATCACGACCGTGCCGTTGTCGACGAGGATGCCGACCGCGAGCGCGAAGCCCCCGAGCGTCATGGTGTTGAGCGTCTCGCCGGCGGCGCCCATCACCAGCACCGCGCCGATGATCGACAGCGGGATCGCCGCCAGGATCATCACGGTCAGGCGCCAGTTGCCGAGAAACAGCATGATCATGAGCGCGGTCAGCGCGGCGGCCAGCGCGCCGCCCATCAGCACACTGTCGAGCGCCGCCTTGACGAACACCGACTGATCGAAGATCGGACTGATGTGCACGTCGTGCGGCAGCATGTGACGGATCTCGGGCAGCACGCTGCCGATGCCGTTGATGACCGCCAGCGTCGAGACGCCGCCGGTGTTGCGGATCATCATCAGCGCGCCGGGCACGCCGTCGACCGAGACGGAGTTGGTCTGTATCTGGAAGCCGTCGTGGACGTGCGCCACGTCGCGCATGAACACCGTGCGCCCGTCGACCCACTTGATCGGGAACGAGTTGATCGCCTGGATGACGTCGGGACTGTTGTTCATCGCGACCAGATAGTCGAAGTCGCCGATCTTCACGTCCCCCGAGGGCAGGATGACGTTCTGGCTCTGCAGGGCGTTGCTCACGTCCGCCGGAGTCAGCCCGCGCGCCGCAAGTGCTTGGTTGTCGAGGTCGGCCATGATGACGCGCGGCTTGCCGCCGTAGGGATAGGGCACCTGCGCACCGTGCACCACGGCGAGCGCCGGCCGGATGATGTTCTGCCCGAGATCGTTGAGCTTCGTGTCCGGCAGCGAGCTGCTCGACAGCGCCAGCTGGATGATCGGCACGTCGGTCGCGCCGTAGCGGATCACCAGCGGCGGGGTGATGTTCGGCGGCATGTACTTGAGCACCACCAGCGCGCTGCTGGCGAGCTGCGCGATGGCGCGCGTGACGTCGGCGCCCTCGTGCAGGTAGACCTTCTCGACGCCCACGCCCTGGTAGCTGGTCGCCTCGATGCGGGAGATGTCATCGACCAGCGAGGCCATCTGCCGCTCGTGCAGTGTCAGGATGCGGTTCTGGATGTCCTGGGCATCCATGCCGGCATAGGTCCACACGACACTGCAGACCGGGATGTTCATCTCCGGAAAGATGTCCACGGGCATGCGCAGCGATTCGCCGACGCCCAGCAGGCCGACGAGGATCAGCACCGCCGCCACGGTGTAGGGGTGCTTCAGTACGTATCTGACGAGCGGCATGTGATTGTCCTACGCGCGCGCCGGCGCATCGTCGGCGAGCGGCTGACGCATGCGGAAGCAGCTGCCCTTGCCGGGGCTGCTGATCACTTCGACGTCGGCGCCGTGCGCCGCACAGATGGATTTGACGATCGCGAGTCCCAGCCCCGCGCCGCCCTGCTCGCGCGAGCGCGAGCTGTCGACGCGGAAGAAGCGCTTGAAGACATGCGGCAACGCCTCCTCCGGAATGCCGATGCCGTCATCGGTCACTTCGAGGAGTGCGAAGCCGCGCTCGCGCCGCACCGCGAGCCGCACGCGTCCGCCGCCGGGGGTGTACTTGATCGCATTGTCGAGCAGGTTGACGATCACCTGCTTGAGGCGCGCCGGGTCGCCCTCCACCATGACGCTCTCCGGGGAGTCGAAGCCGATACTCACGTTCTTGTCGGTGGCGAGCAGACTCATCTGCTCGGCGGTCGTCGCCGCGAGCTCGGCCAGGTCGAAGCGCCGCCACTGGGCGCTGGCCTCACCGGCGTCGAGCCGCGAGAGGGCGAACAGGCTCTCGACGATCTCCGCCAGGCGCTCGACCTCCTCCAGCACGCTGCCGAGTGTCTCGCGGG
>DASQRV010000304.1:0-7588 GCA_035642735.1 Steroidobacteraceae bacterium | reverse complement strand
CGCGTTCGTGGGCGGCGCCGGCCTCACCGATGACTTCGCGCCCGGTGGCGCGGGCGGACCGTGGCGCGAGGTCATGGTGCGCATCGAGGGTCCGGTGGCCGCCGACTGGCAGCGGGCCTTCGCCCGCACCTGGCGCCGCACCGGAGCGCAGCTCGATCTGCCGTTACCGCCGTCCCTGCCGCCTCGCGCCGGCGCCGCCGGGCGACTGTCGCTGTCGGAGGCGCGCCAGCGCTCGGTGCTCGCCAACGGTGTTCTGCAACGGATCGACGCCAGCAGCGAGCGCGCCTGGATCATGAGCGCGTATTTCGTGCCGGCGCGGCGCATTCGCACGGCGCTCGGCCGCGCGGCCCGCCGTGGGGTCGACGTGTGCCTGCTGTTACCCGGCGCGCGCACCGATCATCCCTGGGTGCGCCAGGCATCACGGCGCTTCTACACGCCCATGCTCCGCGCCGGCGTGCGCATCTACGAGTACCAGCCGCACATGCTGCACGGCAAGGTGATCCTGTGCGATGACTGGGTGTCGGTCGGCTCGAGCAACCTCGATCGCTGGAGCCTGCGCTGGAACCTCGAGGCCAACCAGGAGGTTGCCGATAGCCGCTTCGCCGATACGCTGGCGGCGCTCTTCGAGCGCGACTTCGTGGTCTCGCGTCGCATCAGCCGTCGCTACTGGCGTCAGCGAGCCCGGCTCGATCGGCTGCGCGAGAACATCGCCGGCGCGATCGACCGCTACCTCGACCGCTGGCGCCGCCCGCGGCGTCCCTGAGCGATGTCAGCGTGCCTGTGCCGTCCGGGAATCGAGATCCGCGCGCAACGAGAACAGCTCGTTGGTGCGCACGAATGAAAGCAGAAACGGCGCCATGACGCGCATCTGCGTCTCATAGGCGCGGAGCGCGAGAAGCTTCGCGTCTTCCTCCGCGGGCGCGAGTGCAAACCCGGCGGGCGCGAGGGGAGCGGCGAGCGGAGCCGGGGTGAGCGGCAGCCCGGGAAGAAGGTCGCGCGGGCTCGGCCAGCCCACGCCCCCGTGAGCGATCCAGTAACGCACGGCCGGCGCCGGCGCGAGGCGCGCGGCGAGAAGCTGCGCCAGGAGTCCCGCTGCGCGGTGATCGGGATGGCTGTCGAGTGGGGTCGGGGCGAGGACCAGCGTAGGCCGCACGCGCTCGAGCACCGCCACGAAATCGCGCTCGAGGCTCTCGCCGGTGTACGCGTGGCCGGGATACAGCGCGGCAGGGTAGGGGACCGCTGCCGCGCCGGTGGTCGGCGAGGTGTACGGCGCGGTGCGATGCGGTCCGAGGAGCTGCTGCAATCCGCCATCCGGGTAGCCGAGGAACAGCTGCCCGGCGGGTGCCACCCCGAGCCGCGCCGCGGCGACGCGCGCCTCTGCCATGCGCTGCGCGCCGAGCTCGCGAGCGACGGCGGTTCCCGGGAAGAGACTCCGACCCTCGAGGATGAGATTGATCCGCGCCGCATCGCCGCTCGTGAGCCACACCACCGCGACGCGGCCACCGGCGCGCACGACGCGCTGGATCACACCGCCGCAGCAGAGTGTCTCGTCGTCCGGGTGCGGCGAGACGACCAGCAGCGAAGTGACGGAGCCGATCTCGGGAAGGCTGGAAGAGTCGAGGGCTGAGGCGGGCGTCGCTGCGGCGCCCGCCCTGCACGAGAGCAGCACGCTCGCCACAGCCAGGGCCGTGAACCGTATCGGGGCGCGGCGCATCGCAGCCTTGAGTATCGCACGCCGCGCGAGGTTTTCGTTACAGTGTCGAGGACGCGCATCGCGGCGCGTTCCGGACGAGGAGCTCACGGTGCACACACCTCCGCTCGCTTACCACGATCCGCAATTCATCGACGCGGACGAGGGACGGCCGATACGCATCGTCTCCGAATACCTGGCGCCGCTGCGCACTTTCCGCAATGCGGGCGTGACCGCAACCGTCGTGTTCTTCGGTTCCGCCCGCATCCACTCCGGCGACCCGCTCGGGCGCTACTACGATGCGGCGTGCGAGCTGGCGCGGCTCGTGACCGCCTGGAGCCTCGAGCAATGCCAGGGGCGACTCATCGTCTGCTCCGGCGGTGGCCCCGGCATCATGGAAGCGGCCAACCGCGGGGCGAGCCTCGCCGGCGGCCGCAGCATCGGTCTCAACATCGGACTGCCGTTCGAGCAACGCCCCAACCGGTTCATCAGCCCGGACCTGGTGTTCGAGTTCCACTATTTCTTCATGCGCAAGCTGTGGTTCGCGCACCTGGCGCACGCCCTCATCGCCTTCCCGGGCGGCTTCGGCACCTTCGATGAGCTGTTCGAGATCCTGACGCTCGCACAGACGCGCAAGCTCGATCGGCCGATTCCCGTGTTTCTCTACGGCTCGGAGTACTGGCGCGAAGTGGTCAACTTCGAGGCGCTGGTGCGCCACGGCACCATCGCGGCGGAGGACCTGCAGCTGTTCGAGTTCGTCGACGAGCCGGGCGCGGCGTTCGCGCGGCTCAAGAGCCGGGTGCAGCCGCCCGCGGCAGAGCCCGGGCTGTCGTTCGCCAAGTCGCGCTGCAACCCCGACGCCTGAGGACGGCGACGGAGGGAGGAACACGACCAGAGCGTGCGCCTGAGTTCCACTACGACCCCATCGACTCTCACGAGGGCGGAGAAAATCAACGAGGAGGCGTTGAAGACGCTGGTGCCGTGCCGCGGTCAGGCTGAATCAGGCTAGAAGTTGACGCTCATACGACGTGAACGATCTGCAAGTGCTCTGGGCGGACAGTGGCGCCAATTCGCTCGGCCAGCTCGCGCACCGCCTCGTCCAACTCCGTTTCCGTCAGCGCCGGGGTCATTCCCTCGATGATGAAGTACGCATTGCGGGTAGATTCGGTGAGGCGCGTCCGGGGCCCTTGTCGCCAGTTCCAGCGGCGGCATGTCCAGCCGAGGTCGTCGGCCCAGATAACCTCACCGGCCTTGGGCGCGTCGGCCGCGGTGGCGGCGTCCACGTCGGCGTCCTGGGTCGTCGCGAACCGCAGCACGCAGGCGCCGGCGAGCCGGTCGAGATCCTCGCCGCCGATCGGCAGCAGGTGAGCGAGACTCACTGAGTTGTAGGCGTCGACCAGGCAGTTGATGCCGGGGACGGCGTCCGCTCCCCCTTTGACTACACGCTGGATGAGGGATTCTGCGGAGCAGGGATAGGCGCTCGGCTTGGCACCGAAGGCGCTGTAAGCTTCGCGCCAGAGTCTGAGATGGGGGTGCTCTCCCGGGCGCACGCCACCGAGCGCCGCGAGTCCTCTTGAGGCGCCATCGCGCAGCCACCCCCGGGACGTCGCATCGCTCGGTCGATTCCGGATGCCGAAAGCGTAGAGCAGGCGCAGGCGAAAGGTTGGGAAACGCGCGAGGATCTCCTCGCTGACGCGGATGCGCGTGCCAGGATCCCGCGTCATCGACGCAGCGCCGCCGTCGGCAATCACGAATGAATTCGCAGAAACGCGGCGGTGGCGTCGCGTGCGCGTGCGGCGATCTCGCGCGGACCGGGGCGCTCGGTGACCCCGAGCAGCAGGCCGACGAGCAGGTCGCGCCACAGAAGGCCCGCGAACTGCTCGGCAAGCTCCGCAGGGCGGCCCTCGAGGAGTCCGGACTCCTGTGCCTCGGCCATGATCTTTCGCAGGGCGACCCGAGTGGTCTCACGCCCGATGGAGTCGAGCGTCCGCGCGACCTCGGGCGCCTGGGCGACCTCGGCGATCGCCAGGCGGAACACAGCAATGACGACAGGATCGCTCACCTCGCGGAGCAGTTGCGCCCCGAAGGCGGCCAGCGCCTGGCCGAGTGTCTCGCGGTTGCGGGGGACGGGCAGCTCGGCCGGCACCGTGAGGCGTTGCGTGGAACGCTCCGCGACGCAAGCGATCAGCATCTGCTGCTTGTTGCCGACCAGCGAATAGAGTTCGCGCTTGGAAACGCGCGCGCGGCTCGCGATCTCGAGCGTGCTGGCCGCCGCATAGCCGCTCTGCATGAACGCTTCGAAGGCGGCCTCGAGAATGCGCTCCCGTATCGCGCTTTCCTCGTTCGATTTCTGTCGCCGTTTTGACGCCGCCGCCTTAGTCATCACGATCAGGATGGTACCCGAGGGCGACGATGCGCTCGACATCCGCGTTGTCGGTCAGAAATAGCGCGCAACTCTGAGCTGCACGCTCGCCGCCTGCGGCAGGCTCCCAAAGTCCGAACGCCGGGGACCGAGATTCGCGACCGTCAAGGCACCGACCGTCCATGCGTCCGAAATAGTGTAATCGGCGCTCAGCTGCACAAGGCTTGAACCATCGTGCAGGTCCGTATTGACAAACCCGACGAGTTCGAGCTTGGGCACAAAGGCGTCGACCCAATCGGCCCGCAGGAAGAGCGAGTGTCGGCTGACCGGTTGCTGTTGATCGCGAGCGTAGTCACGGATGTACCAGAGTTCGGCGGCGACGGCCGGATTGTGGACGCCTGCCTGACCGACCGTGAACCAGCGGTTCCAGTCGGCGGCCGTGAAACCGGCCTGGTTGTAGAGGTATTCGAAGTTGAAAGTGACGCGCGATTCGGTTGCGTAAGAGAGCCCGAGCGCGAGCTGGTTCATGAAGGATTGCCGCGGATCGGTAGGCCAAAGACTCGGCGCCCTCACGGGCAGCGTCCCGGTTTCGCGCCCGAAGCTGAGCGCCTGAGTGACGAGGGTCCCTTGCCGACCCCCGGACCACTCCAGGTATGCCGTCATGCGCTGGCTCACATTCTCGGCGAGGTTGAAGCCGACCTGAGTGTGGCTCCCGCCGCGGTAGAGCAGGAACTCGGGGCTCAAGTTGCTGGCCAGGTCAACACTTCCCTTGAGCAGGAAGCGGCTCTCGGCGTTGGTGAGGCCCAACATCGGGTTGAAGCTGGGGAGATCGAGGTGGGTGTAGATCGGCACCGGCTCGCTCAGCGAGGGCGCGAATGCCGCGGTCAGTGAGCCGCGTTCCCAGATGTGCTGCGCACGCACCATCACCGTACCAAGACGGTTCTCACGCAGCACGGTCGGATCGAGCGACAGCGGCTCGACCACTGCACGGGTCTTGAAATAATCGGTCGGGTTGTAGCCCTGCGCGACACCGCTCTTCAGGTTGATGCGACCGAGGTCAAGGTAGCTGCGAGCAGCCGGCTCGGCGCTGAGGTAGAGCTCACGCGGCTCGTTCAGCAGGTTCTGCTGGCTTGGAAAGTCAATGTCATTCTCAAACCGAAGGTTGAGCCGGTCGCTGAGATTCAGCCGTAGGCCGTGACCGAGGCCCCATTCCTCGCGCCAGTCGAGAAACAGCCGCGATTGCCAAACATAGGGCGGCGGCGGCGGCGGTGGCACCAGCAACTCACCCCGCTGGGATGACAACGTCACCGCGTTTTCGAGATAAATCCGCCGTGGCAGGCCCGGCGCCGCGGGCGCCGCCACGTCGTTCGATGGCTGCTGGGCACCCGCTGGAATGAGATCGAGGTCTCTGTCTTCACGGGCAGGAGGCGTAGCCGCTTCTGCCGGCGGATCCGGCACGTCCGCAAGCACCCTCACGCCACCGGACAGGGCGGCGACCAGTAACGCGGCGAGGACCGGCCTTCTCATTGCGCGCGCAGGTGCGGCAGGTAATCGCGTTGGAACCAGGCTTCCGGGATCTCCTGGTAGGCGTACTCACCGAAGGTGGCCGTGGTAGCGAGCGAGGAATCCACCGCGTCGATGATGATCGACTCGGTGGGCCGGACCGCACCCAGTTGCTCTGCGAACTTGCGGAAATAAGCGATCTTCAGGAGCCGGACGCTGTCGGCGTAGAACTTGCCCTTGATCGGGTAGAAGGTCCCCTGCTCGACCCAGTATTCGACGCGGTTGTAAGTCGCGAGGTCGTTGCTCGCCTTCAGATCCAGGTGCCAGCACTTGCGCGGCTGCCGCGCCGCGTCTTCGATGGTCTCGGTGCCAACGATGCTCGGCGTGTAGTCGGCGGCCAGGTTCACCGTGAGGATGTCGCCGATCGCCGCCTGGCCGATCAGCCGCTGCTGCGCCGATATCCGCACGCTGACCTTCGAGTTCGGATCGTAGAACCAGAGCGAGTGCCCATCGAGCAGCACACGCTTGCCGGTGTCGCGCGGTGGCTCGACGTACTCGACCAGGTTGCGAAACTGCCGCGTCGCGGTATCTTCTTTCGAGAACAAGACCAGCGAGTCGTGATCCCGCTCGTGGCCGCCGACGTACTCGGTGAGCCGGAGCGTCGCCCGGAACGGCTTGTCGGGATTGCGCACCTTGTCGGTGGCGGCGACGATTTCCTGCGCGGTCTGGGCATGTGCGGCTGCGCCCACGCACAGCGACAGGGCGACCGGCAGGATGGCTATCCAGTGTTTCACGTATTTCATGACGCCCTCACACGTGTCTCAATGCGTCGACTACGGGCAATCGGGCTGCGCGGTTGGCCGGCAGCAGCGCCGCCAGCGTGGTGACGATCGCAAGTCCGAGCCAGGCTCCGCCAACGAGCGCCGCGCGACCGGCGACATCGAGCCGCAGCGGCACCGCGGTCGCGTTGCCGGGCGGTATCCAGGTGAGGCCCGCGTGATTGATCAGCGCCGCAATGACGAGCGCTAACACCGCGCCGACGGTCGCGCCGATCGCGCCGATCAGCACCCCTTCCACGGTGAACTGCGAGCGGACGCCCGCGCGCCGTACCCCGAGGGCACGGATGGTCCCAACCTCGTTGGTGCGCTCCATTACGTTCATGGTCATGGTGTTGACGACGGCGAACAGCACGATCACTCCCATGACCAGCGCGATGAACAGGAAGATGGCGCTGAACATGTTTTTGACCTGACCGTAGAAGGGCGAGAGCTCGCCGAAGTCGCGCACCTCGAGATCCAGCTTTTTCTGCTTGAAGAGCGTGGTCAGCCGGGCGCGGGCCGCGGGCAAATCCTCGCTGCGATGCAGCTGCAGCACGATGCCGGTGGCCTTGTGCTCGCCGCGGCCGTAGACCAGCTGCTGGGCGAGTCCGAGCGGCATCGCCACGAAGTTGTCGTCGAGCTCCTTGACTCCCTGGGGCTCGGCACCGCCAACCGCGAGCTGCACGACGTTCGGCGCGCCGCCGGCGGTCGCGGCCAGGAGGTCGATCTGCGGAGTCGGATCTGGGCCCTGAGCCCCGGCGGCGAGATCGCGCGCTGCGAGGTCGGTGAGGTCGCGGCTCGCCGCGCCTGCGGCCGCACCCGACGGCGGCCGTGCCGCGGGCAGCGCCGGGCAGCCGCGGAGGCCGAGCGGCTCACAGAGTCCCAGCACCCGGGCGAGTCCGACTCCGATCTCCCCACGTGACGCATCCTGATCGGACATGCGCCGGTCGGGCACATAGCCCGCGCTGGCGCGGAATTCATCCCACTGCCGCATCCGCTCCCGGTTCGAGGGAATGAGGCCGGTGCCGAGGAAGGTCTTCGAAGCCTCGACGCTGCCGCTGAAATTGCCGGCGATGCCAACCAGCGACTGCGTCGGGGTGATCACGTTGATCATGGGGCCGACCACGGGATCGTGCTCGATGAGCTCGATGACGTCCCGATAGCGGTCGATTCCATAGGCCGCGGGATTACCGGCCCCGAGGAGAAAGTAGCCCG